>NZ_CP053825.1:1500000-1642612 GCF_013372105.1 Campylobacter armoricus | reverse complement strand
TATTCTTTTCTTAGATTAATTTTTAATAATTAAAATTCTAGCTTGTTTTTTATAAAATATGGGTAAAATTATTCACATAAAAAATTTCACACCTATGTGAAGAAGTGAGTGGAAATATTGAAAGTTTTAGGAATAGATCCTGGTTCTAGGTATTGTGGATATGCTATTATAGAAAAAATAAATAATAAAAATCAACTCATAGAAGCAGGACTTATAAAAATTAAACCCAATGATTTACAATATCAAATTACAGAATTATGTGAAGGACTTGATTTAATTTTTAAAAATCATCACTTTGATGAGGTAGCTATAGAAGATATATTTTTTGCATATAATCCAAAAACAGTTTTAAAATTAGCTCAGTTTCGCGGAGCTTTAAGTTTAAAAATTTTACAACTTCATGGAGAATTTGCAGAATATACTCCTTTGCAAGTTAAAAAAACAGTAACTGGAAAAGCAAAAGCTACTAAAGAGCAAGTAGCTTTTATGGTAAAAAGATTATTAGGAATTTCAAAAGATATCAAACCACTTGATATAACAGATGCTATAGCAGTAGCTTTAACACATTCATCAAATTTAAAGATTAAACGCTAGTTATTTTCCACTACCTATAAAATAAACTTCAACATCATGTAAAAGTTTTTCACATATTGCTGAATCAGTATTTTTATCAACTACTAAATTAATTTGATTTTTAGTATCTCTAAAACTACCTGCAGATTTTGAATTTTTCATTTCTAATTTTTGATTATCTTTTAAATATTTGATGGTAATTACAAATTTATGAGTAGCAGTAGCTTCACCTAAATTTGTTTCTATTACTACATTCATATTTGAAGCTTTTGCTAAAGTTGCTTGAGTTTTATTAAGAACTTCTTTCATTCTTCTATTGAGTTCTAAAATCCTTGAAATAAATTTATTATCTATACTTTCAAATGCTATTTTTAGTTTATTCATGATTTCTTGGTTGGTTGGTTTATCAGGAGCTACATACACCATATAAAGACCATTTTTAATATCTATTTTAGTACTTTTTGTATCACGCCCACTACCGAAAATTTTAATATAAATGGCATTATCAAGATATACTCTATCTATCATAGGACCATAAATTTCATATTCTCTTTTTCTTACGATTACTTCTCTTGCAGCTACTTGAATTTTTACTGAACAATCATGAATTATAGGTTCCATTTCTTTTTTTATTTCAAGTAGTTCTTTAAGCATTTTTTATCCTTATATATTTTTTAAATAAATTATAACAAAAAAATATTTAATTTTTTAGTTAATTTTAGTTTGCAATATTTTTATATATTTTTGATTTTAAATTAAAAGTTCAAGGAAAAAAAATGAAAATAAAAATTATAGTTTCAAGTTTAGTTTTGGCTAGTGCTTTATTTGCTGTAAATTCTCATCATGCTCATCATGGAGCTTCTGGAAATATTTCAGCTCAAATTATGGCAAGTATGCATGAACCTATGATGAAAAATCCTTTAGTGCAAAGTAATGATATAGAAAGAGATTTTTTAGCTAATATGATTCCACATCATCAAGGTGCTATTGACTCATCTAAACTTTTATTAGAGCATACTAAAAGTGAAGAGATGAAAAAAATCGCTCAAAATATTATCAATGCTCAAGAAAAAGAAATTCAAGAATTTCAAGAAATTTTAGATAAAAATCTTTATACAAAAACTCAAATTGATGAAGAAACTTATAAAAAATTCGTTCAAGAAGAAAAAGAACTAATGCAAAAAATGATGCTTTTAATGGGTGCTGTTAAAGAAAGCAAAAATATCAACAAAGATTTTTTAGAAGGTATGATCGCTCATCATCAAGGTGCAGTAGATGCTTCTAAACAAATTTTATTTTACTCTAAAGACAAAACTATTACTGATATTGCGAAAAAAATAATCTTAGATCAAGAAAAAGAAATTCAAGAATTTACGAATTTATTAAAATATATGTAAAAATATCTCCAATTGAATTTTAAAAATAAAAAGTGTTAAAATAATAGTGGAAGGTTTTAGTCCTTCCACTATTTCTCAAATAAAATTAATAATGTTTGTATTGGATAATTTTTATTTTTCTTATAATAATCTAAAAATTATTGAAGCTAATTTCTTTGAAAGTTTTGATTATATTTGATAATAAAATTTACAATATTTTTTGATTTTATTTCACATAAATATAAATAGCAAAATATTCTCTGCGAGGCTCATAGAAAAAAATGATTTTTTTTGAGATTATTTTAATTTATGATTTGTAATTTTTTATGTATACCTAAAAATATTTAAATAATTATCTTATGTATTTTTATTATAATTTTACAAAATAAATATCATGATTTTGCTCAACAAATGAATAGTAATTTATTAGATAATAAATTTAAGAAGTGATTATTTTATAAAATAGATAAGCTCTAATTTATATACATTATCAAAATAATATAGGTATAACTTTGAACATATTAAGTTATAAAAGAGATCTTAAATAAGATTTTAATTTATTTTATTTAAAAATATCAAGTCATATAAATTCCTAATATTTTTCAATTTTTATTGGCAATCTTGATGATATACTTCTGCTATCTTGTGAGTTTATAATTATTTCATTTACTGCTTTATTTTTTAGTTTTTTTAATATATATTGTGCTTCATGAAAGCTTATATATTTTGTTTTTCCGTTATTATCAGTTGTTTCGCTGATATAACTTATATGGTTATCAAATAAAGGTATTATACTCCTATTCCAATCAGTATTTATGGTATTTATGTGATTTGGTGCTAGACAAGTATTATCGCGGATGCAAACAAATTGATTACCCCAAACATAACTTCCCATCCGTAAAATACCATAGTTTTCATTAAAGCTTTGTACCCTTTTGTTAAATCTACTTCCGCCTCCGAGTTCATCGTCTATGCTATCTAAATAATGATAAATAAGTGGTGCTAATTTTTTAAGCTCATCTTTTGACAAAGGTTTTTTTGAATTAATTGCATAAGGGCAAATAGCGTAAGAGTTTTCCCAATGAAATCCGTTATTTTTAAGCATAGGTGCGGTTATAAAAGGTTTTATATATTTTAATTCCAGTTCTATTGTTTTATTTTTATCAACTTTTAATTTATTACCGTGTTTAGTATAAGGGTGAAAAATACCTATTTTTTTATTTCTTAACCCTTTAAATTCAACTCTCATTTGATATGGTACACTAACGCCTTTTCTGAATTGATATTCACATTTTCCAATTAAACTTTGTAGATATTTAGCTCTTGATAAATGTTTTACTATCAAAAAATTATTATTTAGTTCCGTGTTTAATGTAATAGCAAAATTATTATGCTCTTCAAAACTTTTTTTTGCTTTTTGCCAATCATCATTATGTGTTATATAAATATTATTGTTTTTTTTAATATAGCTTAACAATGGTACTACAGTTTTGTCTTTTAAAGGATTTTTAGAGATTTTAAATGCACAAAAATCAATTCCAACACCTTCAAATATTTCACCTGTATTTTTATTGCTAAAATCTATAAATTCGTTAAAATATAATTGTTCATCACCATTTATTTTTAAATTTCTAAATCCCTCAAATGATTTATTAAATAAAATTGATTTTGGCATTAAAAAACAAAATGTTCCATTATCGTTTAACCATCGTTCACAGCACTTATTTGCTATTAAGGCACATATATTTAGATTATTTCCACCTACATTTCTATCATTAGAAAAAAGTCCTTCTATACGCATATTTTGTTTTATATTAGCTCTATAATTTTCAGGCAATACCGACCACTGCACCCAAGCAGGATTACCTATAATATAGTCAAATTTCTCATAACTTGCTACTCTAAAATAGTTTGAAAATATTTTTAGCCATATAGAGTTTAGTTTTTCTTTTTCAAATTTGATTAAATTTGCGATATTTTCCTTTATCTTAGCATTTAATTCTTTGCTTTCTTTGATAGGGGTATAAGCATTTTCAAAAACTTTTAAAGCCCCTTTTTCATCTAACCTTATAATATGCTTTTCAACTTCATTTATAATATCCATAAAATTTGGCATTAAAACTAACTCTTTTGGTAAGGTTATCTTTATGGAGTTTATATCAAAAGCCCTTTGAAGTCCTGTCGTATAAAGTTCATAATTAAAACAAGGCACTTTATCAATTTCTATTAAATTTGGCACATAAAGACTATCTGCTAAATATACTGGTATTTCATATTTTTCGTTTAGATTGAAGTTGCATTTTTTAAGTCCTGATATTAACACATTTGCTCTTGCCATTAACACGGCAATAGGATTTATATCAACGCCTACTATATCTTTTACATACTCTTTAAAATCAATTTTATCTTTTAAATCCTTATATTTATGATTAAAAAACACTGATAAAAATGTTCCACTGCCACAATTTGGATCAATAAAGCTCCGCTTTTTTAAATTTTTATCACCATTTGTAGCTGATAGTAGCGTTCGCTCAGCTAACCAATATGGCGTGTAATACTCACCAAAACTATGGCGAACTACTTTTGGTATAAAGTTTAAATAAAGCTCCTTAAACATATCAAGCATAGCGGTATTTTTAGCTATATAGATATTTTCATACGAGCAAATTTTAAAGATTAACTTTTGCATTATTTCTTTTAATTGTGTTGTAAAACTCTCTTTCACATACCAAGAAAAGAAGTCATTATCGGTTAAATTTATAATACCTATTTTATTAAAATAGTTTCCTTGTTCCATTTTTGTAAAAAACTCTTGTATCTTTTTTAAGTTACTTGTTTGATAAAGTTCATCTAAATCAAGCGGAGAAATAATTTTTGGCATATCATTAACAATACGAACTAAAAGCAATTTGATAATAATACTAAGCGTGGTGTGAAGTGCAAAAAAGGCTTTATATTCGCTATCTTTTTCTATAAGCTCATCAAATATTTTACTAAAAATTTCTCGCCTATCAATTATATCTTGATGCTGCCCGTTATCGTTTTCAGCCAAGCGAAATAGTTTTTCCCATTCGCTATAAAGTAATAAAGTGCGTGAATTTAATTTGCTTTCATCTTTTAAAATTGTAAAAAGATATTTTGCTAAATTTCTTACTTCATCGTTGTCTAAAATTTGATTTGTAGTGGCACTAACTATTCCAAAATCTCTTTTTAAATTTGTAGGTGAAATATGGATAATACCCGAACCAAAAAGAGTTTTTATTAAAATATCTAAGTTTTTTCTTGTAAGTTTTCCGCTATTTGTAGCATCGTAGGTTATAGCATTGTTTTCATCTTTGGTATATATGTATATATATACTCCGTCAAATAAAAAACCATACATTTTAAAACCACTAAATTTTGGATCTTTTAAATAGTTTTGCGTTTGATATTGTTCGGTATTTATATTAGATGTTTTTGATTTAATTTTTTTCTTTAGTAAGCCATATTTTTTATACTCAATTATAGTATTACCGTATTGAAAATCAGTCCTGCCATACATATTTGTTTTTTCATGGTTAAAAAATTCATAATTATTTGTAAAATTCAAATCTCTTAGCAATTTATTAATCTCATTTTCAAAAATATATCCCAAATCTATTTCACTACCATTTTGATTGAGAGGTGAATTATCAGAACAAATGTTAATTAAAAAATCATTATATATTTTCTTATTACTTTCATTTAAAGATGAAAAATCATACATTATATTCCTTTTTATTTTTGATAGCTTTTGATTATAAAATTTATTATGTTAATTATTATATTAAAACATTGTTTTTTATTTTTTAAAATGGTTATTTTTTGCCATTTATCATTTTCATTGTTTTAATTATGGATATTCTAGTAAAACAAGACTTAATAGTTAATATATATGATTCTATTTTGAAATTTAATAAGCAACATTACAATAATAAATTACTTAAATTAGACAGCAGATTTGGATTAATAAAACTATTGTAGTATTTCTTTAATAAAATAAAGCCTATATAAAATTATAGTATATTGTCTTACTATAAATTAAAAAAGCAGATCGCTAGTATGTAAAGTTTTTTTGAAAACCAATATATAGTTTTGGGTATAAGTAATTTTATAACCTTACTTAAAGAACTATCAAATCAATATTAATTATAATATCTTAAATTTTTTTTCTTCTCACTTTTTCTTGTGCTTTATAGAAATATTTATGGAATATTTTTATGTGAATGCAATATTTAAAGTTTTTTTAAAATCGAAAGAAATAAAAAATGGTGGCTCCGATTGGACTTGAACCAACGACCACCACCATGTCAAGGTGGTGCTCTACCAACTGAGCTACGGAACCTTAAAAAACAAAAATTATATAAAAATATTTTTACATTGTGCTTAAATTTAGCCTTTAGGTTTTTTCATATCTTTTAACCACAAATCTAGTTGTGCTTCAAAACCCACACCTTTGCTATGATAAAATCTTAAATTTTTTTCTAAGTATTGTTGTTTTACCCAGCCTCCAAAATCATGTGGGTAAAGATAGTTTTTTCTTTGTGGGTGATTGTTATCAAGATGAGATAAGATTTTTAAAGCAGGGTTGTTTTGGACATAATTTAGGGCAGAATTTATTGCTAGATAGCTTGAATTTGATTTAGGAGAACTTGCTAAAAAAACTACACATTGAGCTAAGATTATCCTAGCTTCAGGATAGCCTATATTTTTTACAGCTATTAATGTGCTTGTGGCTAAATTTAGTGCTTGTGGATTTGCATTAGAGATATCTTCACTAGCAAAGATAACTAATCTTCTAGCGATAAAATCAGCACTTTCTCCCCCATCAATCAATCTTGCAAGATAATACAAACTCGCATCCACATCACTTCCCCTTAGACTTTTTATCAAAGAACTTGCAAGTTTATAATGCGTATCTTTACTTGAAGTGCCATCGCTTAAAACATTAGCTCTTAATTTTTTTAAAGTTTCAAGCTTGATATGAGTTTGATCTAAAGTTAGAGCAAACTCGCATAAATTTAAAAAACTTCTTGCATCGTTTGCACTTGAAGTGATTAAAAAATCTTTTGCATCATCATCGATTTTGCATTGTAATTTTTCTTGCACCTTTGTGGCAAGTTTTTCTAAGTCTTTACACTCTAAACCTTTAAATTCAAAAAGCATAGTCCTGCTTCTTATGCCTGAAGTTAAAGTAAAATAAGGATTTTCAGTGCTTGCACCTATGAAAATGCACTTTTGATTTTCTAAAGGCACTAAAAGCATTTCTTGTTGGGTTTTTGAAAGCCTATGAATTTCATCGATAAAAATTAAAGGTTTGTATAAAGAATTTTCATAATTGTTTAGTATTTTTCTAAGCTCTTCAAGCTTAAAATTTCCCCCATCAAATTCATAAAAATCCAATTTAAAATCATTTGCCACAGCTCTTGCAAAAGAAGTTTTTCCACATCCTGCTGGACCAAAAAATACACTATGAGGGAGTTTTGAAGCTTGTATAAATTTTTTAAAAATTTCTATTAAGTTTTCTTGTCCTAAAATCTCATCAAGAGTTTTAGGACGAAAGGTTAGACTTAGATTTGTCATGGTTGATTTGTTATAAGTCTTTCACCATTGATAATAGTTTTAACATCTGTTTTATTAGAATCATCATAGATAAAATCAAGCATATAAGAGCCGTTGTTATCTATAAAATAAGTGTCAAAATTTACAAATTCAGGCCATATTTGACTAGGAAGAATTTGACCATTCGCGTGAAATTGAGATTTTATATTATTTTCTGTAAATATAGTTTTTCCATTCGCGTTAAATTTTTTACCTTCTTTTTCAAAGCTTAGATTGTTTAAGATGATTTCAGGATTTTCTTTTAAAAACTGACTTGCTAAAAGCATCATAGAAAAAATATCAGTATTTGAATTTTGTACTAGGTCATCATAAGCTTTTTTTGAAATGTTATTAAAGTTTGCATCTAAAATAATGTTATTTAATGTTAATTGTTGTTTTGGTAGCTTAAAATCTTTCATATCAATTTTTAATACACTATCATAATTATTTTTTGTATTTGAAGTTGTTTTTGCATAGATATTAAGATTATTTAATAACAATTCATCAATGAATTTAATAGTTTCTATACTAATTTTTTGTTCGCTATTGCGTGTGGGATTAAAAATATCTATAATATTCAAATTTCCTATAGGAAATTCTGAAATTTTAATATTTTTTAATTCAAAACTTTCATCAGCTTGTTTTAATAAAAAATGATTTACATTCAAATGCATATCTTTTATAAATTCATCTTGTGTATTAGCGATAAAATTAAAATTATTAATGATGATATCAACATCATTTCTAGTGGTATTTATATCATTAATTTTAGCATTGATTGTAATTTTATTTCCAGTTTTTACGCCTATTAAAATTTTTAGAATTTCTTCATTTGGAAAAATTTCTTTTAAATCTTCATTTTCGTTTATAATAGATACTACAGCATTATCGCTTGCAAAAAAACTATTATAAAAATCTATATTAACTTTAAAACTATAAGGTAAGTCGTTAAGTGTAACTATAAAACTTCCCTTGGAATTTAAAAATCCTTTGGTATAATTAACATCTTCTACATTATAATACATTGTATTTTGACTCATTTGAGTAAATATTTTTTCATTTATAGAATTAATATAAGAAGTAGAAGTACAAAATGCTATAACTAATAAAACCAATACTACAGCAGTTGCAATAATTTTTCTCATTATATTTCCTTATGTAAAATTTTAAAAAATTATATATTTTTATTACTAACTAATGCTTATAATTTTTTTGCATTTATACATTACTTAACTTTTTTTCTTATAATTTCATTATTTAAAATCAAAGGTGAAAAATGAAACTTTTTGGAACTGATGGAGTGCGTGGAAAAGCGGGTGAGTTTTTGGATTCATTTTTAGCAATGCGTTTGGCTATGGCTGCTGGAATTTATTTTAAAGACAAAGCCATTACAAGCAATATCTTAGTAGGAAAAGATACAAGAAGAAGTGGTTATATGATAGAAAATGCTATTGTTTCAGGACTTACTTCTATAGGTTATAATGTTATAGAAATAGGACCTATGCCAACACCTGCTATTGCGTTTTTAACTGAAGATATGCGTTGTGATGCAGGGATTATGATATCAGCCTCGCATAATCCTTATTATGATAATGGCATTAAATTTTTTGATGCCCATGGAAACAAACTTGATGAGCAAGCAGAAGCAAAAATAGAAGAAATTTATTTTAATGATAAGCTTATAGAAGAAGCAAGAACAACAAAATCACAAATTGGTCAAGCAAAAAGAATTGATGATGTGATAGGAAGATATATCGTTTCTATAAAAAATTCTTTTCCTAAAGAGCTGACTTTAAAGTCTTTACGCGTTGTCTTAGATGTGGCTCATGGAGCTTCTTATAAGGTAGCACCTACGGTTTTTAAAGAATTAGGTGCAGATGTAATCGTGATAAATGATAAACCAAATGGTTTAAATATTAATGAAAATTGTGGAGCATTACACCCTTTAAATTTAGCTTTAGAGGTAAAGAAATTTAGAGCAGATGTGGGTTTTGCCTTTGATGGAGATGCAGATCGTTTGGTTGTGGTAGATGAAAAGGGTGAAGTAGCTCATGGAGATAGTCTTTTGGGTGTTTTAGCTTTGTTCTTAAAAAAACAAGGCAAGTTAAAATCAAGCGTAGTTAGCACTATTATGAGCAATGGCGCCTTAAAAGAGTTTTTAAATAAACATAAAATCACGCATGAAACTTGCAATGTAGGTGATAAATATGTTCTTGAAAAACTTAAAGAATGTGGTGGAAATTTTGGCGGTGAGCAAAGTGGTCATATTATTTTTAGTGATTATGCTAAGACGGGAGATGGCTTAGTCGCTGCTTTGCAATTTAGTGCTTTAATGCTTAGTGAAGCAAAAAGTGCAAGTGAAATTTTAAATCAAGTTAAGCCTTATCCACAACTTTTGCATAATCTTAAAATTTCAGAGAAAAAAGACTTAACAAAATTAGCAGGATTAGAAGAATTAAAAAAAGATTTAGAAAAAAAAGGAATTGTTAGTTTATTTAGATATTCAGGAACTGAAAATTTGATAAGATTATTGCTGGAAGCAAAAGATATTAAGCTTTTAGAAAAAGAAATGAAAGCTGTTGAAAGCTTTTTTATGAAAGCATTGAATGCTTAAAATTTTATCTTTAAAATTTTATCTTGTTTTTGCTTTAGTTTTTATACTAGATCAAGCAAGTAAGTATTTGTTTTTACAAGGGCTTGAGTATAAGGGTGAATTTTTTGATTTAGTTTTAACCTACAATACAGGTGTAGCTTTTTCTATGTTTGCATTTTTAGGGGAGTATTTAAAATATATACAGCTTGTTTTTATCTTAGCTTTATTTGTATATTTACTTTATCAAAAAGAGTTTTTTAGAACACATTTGATTGCTTTTGCTATTATGCTTTCTGCAGGGTGCTCAAATTTACTCGATCGTTTTATACATATTGGTGTAGTGGATTTTGTTTTTTGGCATAAGTGGTTTGAGTTTGCTGTGTTTAATTTTGCTGATGTGATGATAAACATTAGTGTGGCTTTGATTTTAATAAAAGAAATTTTTAATAAAAAAGGAGAAAAATGTTAGATTTTTTAAACGAATGGTATTTGTGGATTAAGATGGTGCATTATTTAGCTTTTGTTTCTTGGATGGCTGGAATGTTTTATTTGCCAAGACTTTTTGTATATCATACAGAACATAAAGAAAATAAAGGCTTTGTAGAGGTAGTGAAAATTCAAGAGAAGAAATTATACTTTTATATCCAAACCCCTGCAATGATTGCAACAGCAATCACTGGAAGCTTGATGATGATAGCCAATAAAGATGTGTTAATGGTAGGTGGATATATGCATGCTAAATTAACCTGTGCTTTGCTTTTAATTATTTATCATTTTCAAAATTATTATTATTATAAGCAACTTCAAAATGACACTTGTAAAAAAAGTGGCAAATTCTTTAGAGCTTATAATGAAATTCCAACGATATTATTTATAATTATTGCTATTATGATGGTGATAAGACCATTTTAGTAAAAGCCTTTTTAAGGCTTTTACTCTTTAAATTCCATACTTTTAAAATTAAGTGGATCTACATTTTCATGCATTATGCTAATATGATCTTTGTTTTGGAGGCGTTTATCATCTCTAAATACTGCACGAACTAAATCCATACCTGTGTAAAAATCTTTCATTAAAACCATAAATAAATAACGCCCAAATTCGCTTGTATATAAAGCATTATTTTCTTTTATTATAGCACCGCTTAATTTGAGTCCTAAAAGTTCTACAAAAAGATCTTTTTCTAGATTACAATTTAAAGTTTTATTAAATTTATCTATTTCAATCTTTCCTGCAAACATTTCGGTTAAAAAGACATATTTTATGATTTCTTTTTTACCAAAATTAGCTTTAGCAATATTTGCGTTTTGTTTTTCTTTTATGAGTTTAGAATAATCATTCAAGTTAAAAGCATTGATTAAAAGTTCTCCATCTAAAAAGCTAAAAGCTCCACTTCCTACACCCAAATACTCATGATGAGAGCTAACATATTCATCATTAAAAGTATTTTTTTCTAGCGAGAAAGACCAAGCATTATTTCTTTCATAGTCTTTAAAATAATCTGTAATGATTTTATAAAATTCAAATTCATTATCTTTAAAACTTACACCTAAAGTTTTAGCAATATTATCCTTTGTTAGATTTGATTTCATTAAAGGATAAGTTGTAATTTGCTGAGGTTTTAAATTTTTGGCTATTTCTAAGTCATTTAGTAATTGTTCTTTGGTTTGAGAAGGAAAATTAAATATTAAATCAATACTCATAATAGGAAGTGCGCCTATAGCTTTAGAAAGCTTTTCTTGAAGCTCTTTGCTTGAGCCAAATTTATTGTATCTTGCGACTTTTTTTAGTGTATCATCATCAAAGCTTTGTATGCCACAACTTAAACGATCTATAAGCCCTTTAAACATTTCTAACTTTTTAGGATTAATATGATTTGGATCAGTTTCGCAAGAAATTTCTTTAATGTCAAAAAGTTTTTTACAAAGTTCTAATGTTTTAGCTAGTTCTTCTTCATTAATTAAAGTGGTTCCCCCACCAACATACATCGAAGTAAAATTAAATCCTTTATCTTTGATTTGCTTGATTTCTTCTCTTAAGCTTTCAAAATATCTTTTTGCTAAATTTTCATCATAATAGTATTTATGAAAACTACAATAGGGACAAAAAGTATGACAAAATGGTATATGTGCATAAAGCATATAGGTTTTGTTGGTATTTATTTTTTTTTCTTGTCCTTCTTTTAAAAGTTTCACATCAAAACCATTCTCTAAAGATTTTTGCATAGCTTTATGAGAGTAAGATAGAGCTAGATTTTGTAAAAAATTCATCGTTTTCCTAATTTTTGTTTTGTAGTTGTTTAAAAAAGAATATAATTGTATCATATTTTTACAAAGGCTTTATAATGAAAAAGATTTTTATAGTATTTTTTGTATTTTTACTAGGATTTATAAGTATGTTAAATTCTGCACCTTTAGATGAAATTTTTCAAGATGTGAATGTTTCAGGCAGTATGCGTTATCGTTTTGAGCATAATAGCCCAAAAGATAGAGGAAATAATAATTTCAATCAAAGAATTCAAATTCAAATGCATTGATGATTTATGAAAAAAGTAATTTTAGTATTTATCCTTTTTGCAAATATAGCTAATTGCATCCCTTTTGAAGAAGCTATTGAAAAACTTGATTTTACTGTGCCACCAAAGAAATGTTATCATTATGTAGTAGATGACAACAATTCAAAAACAACTAAGCCTTAAAGACTTAGTTGTTATAAAAGTTTTCTTCCATAGCTTTGATGTTTTCTTTTGATTCTTCTTTAGCGTTAAATCCTCCGCCAAAAGCTTTCATAACATCTACTAAGGAATTTGCAAGCTCATAAGAAGAGTTGGTATAAGAAAGTTTGGCGCTTAAGTAATTTCTTTGATCTTGTAAAAAATCAGCTAAATTAATTACACCATTTTCATATCTTAAAGTAGAAATTTCATAAATTTTACTTTGAGCCATAAAAAGATTTTTATAATTTTGCTCATTTTCATAATAACTTTGGCGGTTAAATAAAGCAAGTCTTATCTCTCCAAAGGCTGTTTTTAAAGTATTCTCATATTGCAAAAATGCTTCATCTTTAGTAAGTTTTGCAATATTGACATTATTTACGATTTCGCCCCAATGAAAAATTGGCATTGCAAAATTTCCTGCTATATTCCAAGTATTACTTCCATGTTTAACCAAAAGATCTAAATCATTGCTTTGAAAACCCAAAAGTCCAGTTAAAGAAAGATTTGGCAAAAATGCAGTTCTTGCAACTCCTACAAGATAATTTTTTTCTTCCAAAGTTTTTAAGCTAGCTTGAACATCTGGTCTTTGAAGTAAAATTTCACTGCCTATACCTTCTGGTATGCTAAGATCGTATTGTCCTATTTTTTTATATTCTATGCCATTATAAAGTATATCATCAATATTATTTGAGGTTAAGATTTTTAAAGCTTTTACATTAGCTTCTTTTTGAATTTTTGCATTTGTAAGTAAAACTCTTGAATTTTCAAGTTCAGCTTTAAATTTATTAAGCTCATATTCACTAATTACCCCAAGTTTAAAGTGTTCTAATTTTAATTCATATGTTTTTTGATAACTTTGAGTAGTTTCTTCTAATATTTTTACTTGTTCGCTTAAGCTTGCTAAGTTAAAATAAGTTTTTATTACATTCGAGATTAAGCTAAGTCTAGCACTTTCATAGTCAAATTCGCTTGCCTGTAATTTTGCCTTTGAAGCATTATAAGTATCTCTATATTTGCCCCATAAATCGATTTCATAGCTTAAATTTAAACCCATATTAAAATTATTACCATAGACAAATTCATTGCTTTTGTTGTTTGAAGCATTAATACTAGTTTTTGCTCTTGCTCCGCTAGCACTCCCATCTAGCTTAGGAAGTAAATCACTTCTTGCTATGCCTAAGGTTTCATATGCTTTTTGTAGATTTATATATGCAATTTGCAAATCATTGTTATTTTTTAAAGCTTGATTTATTAAAGCATTTAAATAAATATCATCAAAAGCTTTCCACCATTGTTTATTGATGGTAATGTTTTGATCTAAACTTTTGGTGTAGTTTATATCTTTAATTTCTAAATTTGGTTTTAAACTGCAAGCTGTTATTAAAAAACAACTTGCAAATATTATCAATTTATACATGTTTTTTACCTCTTTTTTCATCAAGCCATTTGTTGAAACTTTCTAATAAGTAGAAAAATAAAGGCACAAAGAAAATGGCTATAGTAGAAGCTGCTATCATTCCACCTATAACGCCTGTGCCTATTGCATGACGGCTTGCACTTCCTGCTCCATAAGCAAAGAAAAGTGGTAAAATTCCACAGATAAATGCCAGTGAAGTCATAACAATAGGTCTAAATCTTAATTTTGCCGCACTAATAGATGCTTCAAAAATACTTTTCCCTTTTTTAAGATGTTCTTCCATAGCAAATTCTACAATCAAAATTGCATTTTTGGCAGAAAGTCCTATTAAAAGTAAAAGTCCTGTTTGAAAATATATATCATTTTCTATCCCTCTAAGCCACACAAAAAGTAAAGAACCAAATACCGCAAAAGGCACAGCAGTAATTACTGCTAAAGGCATAAGCCATCTTTCATATTGGGCTGCTAAAATTAAAAATACAAATAAAAGTCCTAACATAAATGCTATTTGACCAGCACCACTACTTGTAACTTCTTGATAAGCAGAACCCGCCCAAGCGATAGAATAATCTTCTCCCAAAGTTTCTTTTGCAACTTGTGCTATTGTATCAATAGCTTGTCCTGAGGTATAACCAGGAGCAGGATCGCCTTGAATTAAAGCCGATGGGAACATATTAAAGCGTTTTACATCATCAGGTCCAACACCTCTATGCAAAGTTAAAACACTATCTAGAGAAACCATTGAACCATCTTTTGCTCTAACAAAGATATTTTTTAAAGCATTTTGAGTATTTCTAAAATCACCAATAGCACTAATATTTACACGATAATTTTTTCCAAGCATAGAAAAATCATTTACATAGTAAGTCCCTATAGTAGCATTTAATGTGCTAAATACATCTGCTAAATTTAAACCATAAAGTTTTACCTTATCACGATCAATTTCTAGTTTTAATTGCGGAAAATTAGTATCAAGCGTTGTTCTTACATTAGAAAGTTCAGGACGCTTGTTTGCTGCTTCTACTAATCTATTTACATCAACTTGAATTTCATCATAGCTTTTGCCGCTACGATTTTGTGCATACATTTCAAAACCACCGGTTAAACTTAGACCTTGAATTGGAGGTGGATTAATAAAAAAAGTTTGGAAATTTGGATTAAGAAAATATTGTTGATTATACATTCTTGTCAAATCAAAACTACTTACATCTCTATCATTCCAATTTTTCAAATTAACAAACATTGCACCAGCATTTTCTTTTAAAGAGCCTGTAAATAAATCATATCCTATAAGACCAACAATATCCGTGATATTTTCATTTTTTAGTATCTCATCTGCCATAGCATCCATAGTTTGCGTTGTTCTATTTAAAGATGAAGCTGCTGGTAAATTCACAACAGATAAAAAACTCCCTTGATCTTCATTTGGAACTAAAGAATTTGGAACAAGTTTAAAAAGCCCATACAATCCGCCTAAAAATATAATAAAAATTAAAACAAATCTAACGGTTCTTTTTAAAATATAAGCTACTCCTGCACCAAAAACTTCTGTAGACCAATCAAAAATATGATTAAATTTTTTAACTAAATAAAAAGGCTCACCTTCATTTCTTCTTAAAAAGATTGCACATAATGATGGGGTTAGTGTCAGAGCCACAAAACCTGAAATTACAACAGAAATTGCCAAAGTTATGGCAAATTGTCTTTGAATTTCACCCACAAAACCGGATATAAATGAAACAGGTATAAATACTGCACAAAGCACAAGAACAATAGAAACAACAGGAGCTGCAACTTCATCCATAGCTTTAATGGCTGCTTCTTTTATGCTTATATTTGGATCTTCATGCATGATTCTATCTATATTTTCTACCACAATAATAGCATCATCAACAACAATACCAATAGCCAAAACCAAAGCAAAAAGTGTAAGTAGGTTGATACTAAAACCTAATACATACAATCCTGCAAAAGTTCCTAAAATAGAAACAGGCACAGCAATCATAGGTATTATGGTAGAGCGGAAATTTTTTAAGAATAAATACATTACTATTACAACTAAAATTAAAGCTTCAAAAAAAGTTTTTACCACTTCTTTGATAGAAGCTTTGATAAATATAGTTGTATCATAAGGAACTTTATAGGTTAATCCTTCTGGAAAGTTTTTAGAAAGTTCTTCGAATTTTTTCTGAACTAATTCTGCTGTGCTTACGGCATTTGCTCCAGTTTGTAAGAAAATTAAAATAGGGGTTGCGTTATTACCATTTAATCTACCATTAAAAGTATATTCTCTTGACCCTAAAGATACTTCCGCTATATCTTTAAGCCTTAAAAAAGACCCATCACTATTTGCTCTTATAATAATATTTTCAAATTCTTTAGTGTTTTTTAATCTTCCTTGCATGGTTACTGAATACACATAAGGGGATCTTTCTACCACAGGTTCTTGTCCTATTTTACCAGTAGCATATTGAGCATTTTGCTCATTTACTGCAGCAATTACATCAGTTGCTGTAACTTGATATTTGTTTAATAAGTCAGGATTTAACCAAATTCTCATAGAATAGTTTTTTGAACCTATAGCAACAGCATTTCCTACACCAGGAACCCTAGCAAGATCATCTAAAATATTTAACGCCGCATAATTATATACTTCTAGTGCATTCATAGAACCATCTGGAGAATATAAAGTAGCAACCTCTAATATACTTGAACCAGTTTTTCTTACGCTAACACCTGTTTTTTTAACATCTTCAGGAAGTTTTGCCATAGCGGCTGAAATTCTATTATTAACATCAACCGTTGCTTGATCAGGATCAGTTCCTATGCTAAAATATACACTTAAACTCATATCCCCTGAAGAGCTTGATGTTGAATCCATGTAAATCATATTTTCAACTCCATTTATAGCATCTTCAAGCGGAATAGCTACTGTTTGAGCTACTGTTTGAGCATCAGCGCCAGAGTAATTTGCACTTACCTTTACAACAGGTGGAGTTAGCGAAGGGTATTGCTCTACAGGCAAAGAATAAAGTCCTATAATGCCTGCTAAAGAAATAATAATAGCAACAACTGAAGCAAATACAGGTCTTTCTATAAAAAATTTAGAAAACATTACTTATTCTCCATTATGCTAACACTTGAGCCAGGACGGATTTTTTTGAAATTATTTAAAATAACCTTATCTCCATTTTTCAAACCTTGATTGATTACTGCAATATCCGCAGTTTGATAAATAACATTAACATTTGTTTTTGCTACTTTTCCATCTACTAAAGTATAAACATAAGTAGCACTATCATCTTGCAAAAGTGCAACTTGTGGAATTTCAAAACCATCTTTTTGCACAAAACCACTTACATGAACATTAGCAAATGATCCAGGCATTAAATTTGAATTATTGTTGTCAAAAATAGCTTTTGCTTTTACACCACCACTATGAGTATCAATAACACTATCTATAAAATATAATTTTCCATTAAAAAGCTCACCACCAACATTAGCTTGCACTTGAATATTTTCAAATTGCCAATTTCCATCTTTTATATTTTTATTCATATTAATTTTATCAACATCTGAAATATAAAAATCTGCGAAAATAGGATTAATATTAGTAATGCGTATAAGTTCAGTAGAAGAAGCATTTACATAATCTCCTATATCCATCAGAGAATCACCTAAAATTCCATCAAATGGCGCACTTACTACAGTATATTTTAAGTCTAATCTTGCATTAGCAAGTTTTGCTCTAGCACTTTCTAAATTAGCTTTTGTTGAATTAAATTTAGCTAAACTTGCATCAAATTCTTTTTGTGAAATAGCATTTTTTTCTATTAAAATACTATCCCTTTTAAAATTTTTTTCTGCATCATCAAAATTTGCTCTTGCTACTAAAGCTTCACCATAAGCCATATTAACACTTGCTTGGTATTTATCAGGTTCTATCAAGAAAAGCTTATCGCCTTTTTTTACAGCTTGACCACTTTTGAAGTATTTTTGTTTTATTTCCCCGCTTACTTTAGGTTTGATCACGACATCTAATTCTGTGCTTAATCTCGCAGGATAGGTAAATTCTAAAGGCAAGTTAGCGCTTTGCATAGTCATAATACTAACTGGTTGAGGAGGAAGTTCTTTAACTTGTGCATTTTTATCATCTAAACAGGCTGTAAAAATCAAAGAAGCACAAGCTAGTGCAAGAATTTTAGTTTTCATTTTTTTCCTTAAAATAATTTTTAGCTAAATATAAAAAGTAATTTATATTACAAAATTTAAACTTCTATTTTATCAATATATAGTTAATTAAAGTTAATAATTCCATTTGTAAAAAGTTTAATAACTTTTTGTGCATGCTCTTGTTGTTCTTTTTTATTCATTAAAATCTTATTTCCAAAAGTGCTTTGCATAAAAAATGTCCCTCTTAGCATTGTGCAAAAAGTAACACTTAAAAATTCAGCATTTTTAGATAGATGTTCATTTTCTAATTCGAATCTTTTTTGAAGTTCATATTCTATCCCTTTTCGGTTGTTGCCATTAAACCACGCTGTAAAATCAAATTTATCATTATAAATTTGAGAATACAACAATCTGACTATGGCAATGGTTTTTTTGTTATTAAAAATTTTTAAATAAGCTAAAGCATATTGATATAGGTAATCTTCTAGATTCAATTTGTTTGTTATTTTCATATTTTTTTTCAAAATAGCTAAAAAATGATTTTCAGCAAAATCGTTTAATATTGCTTCAAATAATCCTTCCTTGCTTTTAAAATGTTCATATACACAAGAAAATGATCCTCCAGTTTGCTTGATAATGTCTTTAAGATTAGTTGCTTCGTAGCCGTTTTTAAAAAACGACTCCGCAGCAATTTGCTTGATTTTTTCAAGTCTTACTTGAGATTTTAAAGAAAGCTCTTTTTTCATTTTTATTTTTGTTTTAGAATGGAATTTTTTGGATATACAAAATTACTTTCTCTTTCTATAACAATATTTTTATCATCTAGCGCATAAGCTTTAATTTTTAAAGGAATCACGGTGTCTTTTCTATCGTTATTGGCTAATTTTTTAGTAGCCTTTAAAACAACGATATGTTTATCTTTTTCTCCAGCTTTTAATTTAAAAGACTTTTTTGGTCTAATGATTTCTAAACCATCTTCAACGCCTTGTAGTTTAACATCAAAATAATATTCATGAGTTTTATTATCAGTATTTTGAAATAAAAATACATAAGCATTAGTAACTTGTAATTCTCCATCGTGTGCTTTTCTAATTTGGTAAAGCTCACTAGAGCGGTTTATATTTAAAAGCATATGTTCTTTTTTGCTTCCCATTAAAACTAAAGCCGCAAAAACACCACACAAGACAACTAAATATCCAATGGTTCTAAATCTAAAATATTTTACTTTTTCTCTAGTTTCAATAGCTTTTGCACTAGTCCAATTAATCAAACTAGGACGATCAAACTTAGCTTGAATTTTTGAACAAGCATCAGCACACTCAAGGCAATTAATACATTCAAGTTGCATTCCAGCCCGTATATCTATATGTGTAGGGCAAATTTTTACACAGGCTTCACAGCCTATACATTCACCTTGTGGTGGTTTTTGATACAGTTTAGTGTGTCCATCATAAATTACACCACCTCTTTTATCATCATAAATTACTTGAACGGTATTATTATCAAACATTACAGATTGAATTCTTGCATAAGGACATACATAAACACAAAATTTTTCACCCAAATACACTATATCAAAAGTAAAAGCCAAAGAAGCACAAAACAAAATCCCTAAAAGCAATAAATGATCAGCAGGATTTTGAATATAGACAAAAAAATCTTCAGGTGGTACAAAATACCATAAAAATGCACTCATCATTAGTAATGAAAAAATGTAAAAAACTATAATACTTAAAACTTTTTGAATAAAAAACCCGCTAGTTTGTTTTTGTTTGTTTGCTATGCTTTTATGGATTTTAAAAATTTTTGTTTGTAAAAGGTCTCTATAAATAACTCTAGCAATAGTTTGAGGACAAGTCCATGCACACCAAATTCTACCAGCCAATGTAGTTATAAAAAGTATAGTTAAAAACATACCCATAATAAGAAAAGGCATTAAATAAAGCTCTTGAGTATCAAAGGCTATGAAAAATAAATTAAGTTTTTTATGATCAAAACTTAATAAAAAGAAATGATTTCCATTAATTTTTATAAAAGGTAATATTACAAATATTATCATAGAAACAATATAAGCAGTATATCTTTTTTTAGTATAATTAGTAATATAGGCACCCATTTTATTTCCTTCAAAATAAAAATTTCAGTTTATGAAAAATTAAACCAAATTTTGTCTTAATTAATAATTAATGTTTATTATTTATTTATGCAATTATTACAAAAATATATTTTATTTTCAATAAAAATTATGTTATAATACTGGTTTTATTTTAAAAAAGAAAGGTGGTGGGGGTCGTGCCAGGAATTAAGGTACATCCTAACGAGTCTTTTGATGAAGCGTATAGAAAATTCAAAAAACAAGTAGATAGAAATTTAGTTGTTACTGAAGTTCGCGCTAGAAGATTTTTTGAGCCTATGACTGAAATTCGTAAAAAACAAAAAATTTCAGCACGCAAAAAAATGCTTAAAAGACTTTATATGCTTAGACGCTACGAGTCAAGACTCTAATACCAAAAAGCCGAGAAATCGGCTTTTCTTCGATTATTTTTTTATGTTTCTTTGGATTTTAATCATTCATTTTTTTGGGCTCATTTTACCAGGACCTGATTTTTTCTTAGTAAGCTCTTATGCTTTAAGAGATGGGGTTAAGAGTGCTCTAAAGGCAAGTTTTGGCGTAAGTTTGGCAATGAGTGTATGGATTATACTTTCTATACTTGGATTAAGTGTAATTTTTCATCAATTTCCGTTTTTGCAAATTGCTTTATCAAGTTTTGGGGCTTGTTATCTTTTGTATCTATCTTTCGTAATTTTCAAAAATGCAAAAAAAGGCAAATTCAAAACTCAAAAAACTCACATATCTGCATTTTTAAGTGGAATAATCACTAATTTATCCAATCCAAAAGTAATTTTTTATTTTGCTAGTGTGTTTGCAAGCTTTAATTTTACACAAAATACTAAAATATTGATAGTTTTGATTTTTGTTTTAATTTTGGAGACTATTGTTTATTTTTCTTTGATTTCTTTGTTGTTTTCTAAGTCTTTCATGGTAAGAATTTATCAAAATAATACAAAACTCATTGATTATTTAAGTGCTTTTATATTTTTTGTTTTTGCTATGTTTATTTTAAGTGCTAATTTAATGTCTATAACAAACTAAAGCAATTAATTTTTATTAATACTTTTTTTGTTAAAATCTTATTTAAGTTAAACTTATTAAATTATAGGAAAGATTATGAAACACATTAAAACTATACTTAAACTTAGTATGATAAGTGGTATTGCTGCAATAAGCGCAGGTGCTTTAAGTGCATGTAGTAGCAATGCAAATGATTCTAATAATGCTTTAAGCCAAGCAGCAAATACTCAAGGTGCTTTTGTTATTATTGAAGAAACTGCACCAAATCAATATAAAATAAAAGATCAATTTCCAAGTGATGAAACTAGAGTTGTTCTAAAACAACTAGATGGTACAGAAAGAGTTTTAAGCAAAGAAGAAATGGATAAATTAATTCAAGAAGAAGCTGCCAAAATAGATAATGGAACTTCGAATTTGACTAATCCAAACTCAAATAATGCTCAAATGAGTAGTGGTGGGCTTTCTTTGGGTGAAACATTACTTGCGAGTGCAGCTGGTGCTATTTTAGGAAGTTGGATAGGTTCAAAACTTTTCAATAATCAAAATTTCGCAAACCAACAAAGAGGAGCGTTTTCAAATCAAAGTGCTTATCAAAGAAGTGTAAATAGCTTTAATAAAGCAGGATCAAGTGCTACTACAGGATCAAGTGCAAAAAAATCAGGATTTTTTGGTGGTGGTTCTAAAGCTGCTTCAAGTTCTTCTAGTTCTTTTGGATCTTAAAAAGGTATAAAAATGAATTTTTTAAAAGTAAATCCTTTAGAAAAATCTTACTTAGAGCAAATGGGTTTTTCGTGGCATACAGATAATGATGGGAGTGATTATTTAGATTCTAATTTAGTTTGTGTAAAAGAAAATGAAGCAAATGCTTATTATGAGGCGGTAAATGAACTTTATGATATGTTTGTAACTGCTGCACAAGAAGTTATTGATAATAATCGCTTTGATGAGCTTGGAATTCCTTTTAATTTGGTTGATGCTATTAAGATGAGTTGGGAAAATGATGTACATTGGCATTTATATGGAAGATTTGATTTAGCAGGTGGGCTTGATGGTAAGCCTATAAAGCTAATAGAATTTAATGCAGACACTCCAACTTCTTTATTTGAAAGTGCTATTTTACAATGGGCTATTTTAAAACAAAATAATTTAGATGAAAGTTCGCAATTTAACAATATATATGAGGCTTTAAAAGATAATTTTAAAAGACTTATAACCTTAGAAGAAGATGTGAGTGAATTCGAAAAATATTATGAAGGTTGGAAGATATTATTTTCTTCAATTGCAGGTAGCGATGAGGATATGATTACAACCAAACTTTTGGCACATATTGCCAGAGAAGCTGGTTTTGAGAGTGAATTTTCTTATATTGATGAAGTAGAATTTTCGCCTGATGGAATTTTCAAAAATGAAATAAATTTTGAGTATTTTTTCAAACTCATTCCTTGGGAAAGTATAGCTATAGAAGAGGGCGAGCTTGCTATGCTTTTAACTCAAATCATGCAAAATCAAAAGGCAATCATTTTAAACCCTGCTTATACTTTACTTTTTCAAAGCAAAGGTATAATGAAGATTTTATGGGAGCTTTATCCAAATCATCCTTTATTGCTAGAAACAAGTGATGAGCCTTTAATAGGTAAAAAGTGTGTTAAAAAGCCTGTTTTTGGTAGAGAAGGAGCTAATGTTTCTATTATAGAAGCTAATGGTGATGTAAGTTTTAAGACAAATGGGGATTATCAAAATAATCGTTTCGTGTATCAAGAATTTACCGAATTTAATCAAGATGAAAATGATTATTATCAAGCAGGAGTTTTCTTTGCTTATGAGGGTTGTGGCTTGGGCTTTAGAAAAGGCGGTTTGGTGCTTGATAATTATTCTAAATTTGTAGGACATATAATAAAAAATTAATGAAAATAGTATGTTTAGATGCTGCTACTTTGGGCGGGGTGGATTTATCTGTTTTTAAAAGTTTTGGCGAGTTTGTAAGTTATGATTTAACTTCTAAAGATGATGTTATTGCAAGAATAGCTAATGCACAAGTTGTAATGATTAATAAAATTATCATCGATAAAGAAGTGATAGATAAAACTAATCTAAAGCTTATTTTGCAGCTTGGTACAGGGGTAAATAACATAGATGTAGCTTATGCAAATTCTAAAGGCATAGTAGTAAAAAATGCAGCTAGTTATTCTACTAAAAGTGTTTTAAGTCATACTTTTGCCTTGCTTTTTGCTTTTTTAAACCAAATTCCATATTATGATAAATGGAGCAAAGAAGGCAAATGGTGTGAGAGTGAAATGTTTTGCGATTTTAGCAGAACTTTGCATACTTTAACAGGCAAAAAACACGGCATTATAGGACTTGGAGCTATAGGTAAAGAAGTAGCTAAAGTTTCGCAAATGTTTGGTTCTAAAATTTGTTATTATTCTACTTCAGGAGCTAATTTTAGTGATGAATATAAGAAAGTAGGCCTTGAAGAGCTTTTAAAAACTTGCGATGTGATTAGTATCCACGCGCCTTTAAATGAAAAAACAAGAAATTTATTATCTAAAAAAGAATTAATGCTTTTAAAAGATGAAGCTATTTTGATTAATGTAGGGCGTGGTGGTATTATTAATGAGTTTGATTTAGCTAAGGTTATGAATGAAAAAAATATCAAAGTAGGACTTGATGTGCTTGAAATAGAACCTATGACTAAAAATCATCCATTACTTAGTATAAAAAATAAAGAAAATTTAATCATTACCCCGCATGTTGCATGGGCTAGTAAAGAATCTATACAAAATTTAATTCAAATTGTATTTAACAATCTTAAGGAGTTTATAGAAAATGGCAAGTGAGCATAGTTTTGATATAAGTGGAGAAATCGATAAACAAGAGCTAAAAAATGCTTTAGAACAAGCTAAAAAAGAGCTTGATAGTAGATATGATTTAAAAGGTATTAAAAGCGAAATAGAGTTAAATGAAAAAGAAAGCATTTATAAGCTCACTTGTTCAAGTGAAGCAAAACTTGAAGTTTTAAAAGACATTGTTATTTCAAAGCTTATTAAAAGAGGGATAAATCCTAATGGCATAAAAGAGCTAAGTAGAGAAAGCGGAGCAAATTTTAAACTAAATTTGAAAGTTAATGATGCTATTGATACTGATAGTGCTAAAAAAATAAATAAAGCTATAAAAGATAGCAAGCTAAAAGTAACTTCAAGTATTAGAGGTAATGAAATTCGGGTAGTTGGTAAGCAAATTGATGATTTACAAAGTGTTATGAGAATAGTCAAAGAATTAAATTTAGAATTAAATATCAGCTTTAAAAATCTTAAATGAAAAATTTATTGCAAATAGTGTTTTTATGTTTTTTCTGTGTGTTTTTAAGCTCTTGTGCATTAAAAAATAAAACACAATCTCAAGGGGTTTATGTTGTTTTAAAAACTCCTTATATAAAATTTGCTGATTATGGGTTTTTATATAAAGGAAAAAAAATAACAAGACTAGAGCTTTATAATGCTTCTAAAGCTTTATTTGAATTAAAGATTGATGATAAAATTTGTATTAATGGTGTTTGTTATGCAAAATTATCTTTTAATGAAAAATTTTTTAGTTATAAATATTATGAGGGTTTTTTACAAGATTTAATTTACAAAAAACCTATTTTTTATGGAAAAAATAAACAAGCTACTTCTTGTGGTTTCACCCAAAAGATCGTGAGTAAAAATTATGATATTTTTTATGAAGTTTGCAATGGGTATATGAGTTTTAGTGAAAAAAAATCCAAAGTCAAATTTAGTATGAAATCATTATAAAGTTAAAGGATAATATGAAAGATTTAAAGCTTTTTCTTAATGATACTTTTAAAAGCACTATTTATAAAAATCTACAATGCAGTGAAGATGAGATTTTAATTTTAAAACATCTATGTAAAAATTATCTACAAGCTAATGCAAGTATAAATGCCTATAGTTTGCTTAGTGAAGTTTTTAAAAATGATGAGTATGAATATTTAGATTATTTAAAAGATCTTAAAAGTCTTATAGAAAAAGGTTTTATTATTCAAATTTATTCTGATTTTAAAGCGAGTAAAAATTCAAGTTCATTTTTAAATTTGTTACAATGTGATGTAAGCTTAAGTGAAGTTTTTTTACAAGTTTTAGAAAATAAAACCATACAAGATTTTATGCAAGATAAAGTTTATGAGGATTATATTTCTTACTTAAAAGATGAATTTTTTAAAATAGAACTTTATCAAAGATTGCGTTTTTTTGCTAAAAGTTCCCAAAGTGAAAATATCAAAAATGACATTGTTATTTTTGAATCTTATATTAAAGAATGTTTGAAAAAAAGTAAAATTCCCAATGTATTAGCAGATATTTTTAAAGAATATGCTTTAAATGAAAAAGAAAGTTTGATATTTATTAGCTTGCTGAAAGAAGAGTATTTATTAAATACTGAAACTTCTTATAGTAGAGATTTTAATTTTTTACTCCATTTAATTAGCGATGATGAGCTTGCCAAAGAAAAAAATAAAGCTTTATTAGAAGAAGATTCTAAACTTTTAAACTCAAATCTTTTAGAATACGATGAATTTATAAATTCCTTAGGTGATATTTCTAAAACATTTTATTTGAGCGATGATATTTTACAAAGAATAATTAATTTTAAAGAGCCTAAAAAAAATAAAAAAATCAAACTTCAAAATTTAGTAAAAAATCAAGATATTTTCGAACTTATAGAACCAAATATCAGTATAGATGATGTTATCATGCCACAAAGCACTAAAGATTTATTAGAAAGCATATTAAAACAGCAAGATAAGAAAGTTTTAGAAAGATTAAATAAATGGGGCATAAAAACAAATAAAAATATAGAAGCTAAGATAATTTTCTATGGTCCTGCTGGTACAGGTAAAACTATGAGTGCATTAAGTATGGCAAAAGCTATGAAAAAATCTATTTTGAGTTTTGATTGCTCTAAAATTTTGAGTAAATATGTAGGTGAGAGCGAGCAAAATGTAAGAAAGATTTTTGATACTTATAAAGAGCTTTGTCAAACAAGTAAGCAAAGTCCTATTTTGCTTTTAAATGAAGCCGATCAATTTTTAAGTACTAGGGTAGAAAGTAGTGGCGGTGCTGATAAAATGCATAATCAAATGCAAAATATTTTTTTAGAGCAAATTGAGCGTTTTAGTGGGGTTATCATAGCTACAACTAATTTTTTAGAGAGTTTAGATGTGGCTTTTTCAAGAAGATTTGATTATAAAATAGAATTTAAAAAACCCGACTTTTCTCAACGCTTAATGATATGGCAAAAAGCCTTACCTAAGAATGCTAAATTTGATGATAGTTTTGATTTATCAAATTTAGCTTCATATGAACTAAGTGGAGCACAAATTGTTATGGTGGTAAAAAACACCGCTTTAAAAGCGGCCATTTCTAAAGATGGTGTTTTTAAAATGAGTGATTTTTTACAAACCATAGAAAAAGAAATAGAATCTTCTTTTGATAAAAACAAAATAGTTGGTTTTAAAAATTAAATTCACATAAATTTCACAAGCATTCAATATCATTTTTTCAACTTTTATCTAAAGGAGAAAAAATGAAAATGAAATTAATGTTGGCAAGTTTAGTCTGTGCTAGTTCTATGTTTGCAGATATGGTTGTTAGTCCAAATGCCCTACCTCAAAAAGCTCAAGAATTTTTAAATACTTATTTTAAAGGTGTAAGTATAGGTTATGTTAAACAAGATGTAGATTCTTATGAGGTAAATTTGGCTGATGGAACAGAAATTGACTTTATTATCAACGGAGATTGGAAGGAAGTTGATGGAAAATATAAAGCAATTCCAACAGGATTTATCCCAAAAGAAGTTATTACTAAAATACAAGCAGTGCAACCAAATGCAGCTATTGTAGAAGTAGATAAAAAAATCAATGGTTATAAATTTAGAACAAACAATATGATGGAAATTTATACAGATTTTAAAGGTAATATTTTAGGTCAAAAATTTGATGATTAATCGCTTAATCCTTCCACACCAACTAAACCCATTAAGGGTTTAGTTTAATTATTTAAAACCTCTTCTTCCTAGCATCTTCTAAGATATCATTAGCTATCTTATTAACATTATCAGATATTACTGCACTATCATTAGCTATTTTTAAGTTCTCTTGGGTTACATGATCAATTTGAGCTACAGCATCATTTATTTGAGTAATACCTGTAGTTTGTTCTTTAATACTCTCACCCATTTCATTAATAGATTGAACTAAGATATTAGTATTAGCTTCTATTTCACCTAAAGACTTTTGAGTTCTTTCAGCTAGGTTTCTAACTTCATCAGCAACAACAGCAAAGCCTCTACCGTGCTCACCTGCACGAGCAGCTTCAATAGCAGCATTTAATGCAAGCAAGTTAATTTGATCAGCAATATCTCCTATAATAGAAGTAACATTTTTAATCTCTTCACTTTGAGCAATAACTTCACTAGTTTTATGCGATACATTTTGCATAGAAGAAGTAATTTCTTCTAGTGCTGCTGCTGTTTCTTCTAAAGAAGAAGCTTGGCTTGATGAAGAATCTGTTAAATCTTTAACAGCACTTTGTAATTTACCACTTTCAGTAGCAAGTAAAGAAGCAAATTCTGATGATTGTCTTAACATAACTACTATTTCTTTACCTAAGGTATTAGTAGTTACTTCAACTCCACCTTTAGCATTTTTAACCTCAGTTGTAAAGTCTAATGCCTTATAGCTATCAAATACTCTATTAATTTCATTCATATTAGAACCAATTTTTGCTTCTAATACATTAAGCATTTCATTTAATACATTTTTTAATTCTATTAATTGAGGATTAGCAGGAATTGCAGTAATTCTTGCTGTTAGATTACCACTTTCTATTTCTTTAGCTGTATCTACTGATTGTTCTACTGCTTTAGCATCTTGTTCTAGTGCATTTTTAGTTTTAGTGATATTTTCATTGATAGCTTTAGCCATAGCACCAAACTCATCATTAGTATTAACATTAATCATAGTAGAGTCTTTTGTTTTATGATTGATGAAATCAAAGAATGAGTTAAGGCCGGTTTGGATGATAGCGATAGGTTTTAAATTTTTAACAATAGCAAATCTTATTAATACCAATGCTATAACTATAGCTATTAATGCTATGATAATTTGTTGGAATAAAACTTTATTAACTGCTTCTGTATATACAGATTCATTGGTAATAGAACATACAATATATTTAGGGTTTAGTGATTGAGTACAAGTTGCTACTTGAGTTTTACCTTGACTATCTTTAGCATAAAATAGAGTTTCTTCTTTATTTGGGTCAATTAAGTCAGGATTAGCTTTAATTGCATTAGATATATTAATACTTAAATCATTTTTAGTAAGCATTCTATCTTTTTCTTCATGAAAAACTATAGTTCCTTCTTTATCATACACAGCAGCATAAGAGCTATTAGAATGACCTAAAGCTAAAACATCTTTAGCGAAAGTATGAAGATTATAATCACCACCTACAACAGCCAAAAGTTTTCCATTGTTAAAAACAGGAGTTGTATAAGATATAGTTATTGAATCATCTTCTATACTTTTATAAGGATCGCTCACTGTTAATTTTTTAAGTTGCTTTGATTCTTGATACCATGGTCTAGTTCTTGCATCAAATCCTGTTTTTTCAGGACTTCTAACAACTTTATTTGACTGATACAAGCTACCATCTTTTTCAAATCCAATATAAACTACATCAAATCCAGCTGAATTTTTTGTAACTTCTAGTAAATCAAACAATTCATCGGTATTTAAATTTGGGTTTTTTGACACAAGTTCAGCAATAGAGCTAATAGCACTTCTTTTAGATAAAGAGTATATATTATATGCTCCATTTACATCAAACATAGTCTTTTTTTGTATTTCTTCTAAGTAGTAAGCAGTGTTTTGTTTAGTTTCATAATAGTTAATTGCATTAACAACTATTAAAATAATAGCTATTAAAAAACAAACTAGCATTGTAAGTTTGCCAGATAAGCTTTTTGATATAAACATTAAAAACTCCTTTGTTTTTTATTTAAAAATTGTGGTGATTTTACCACTAATATGTTTAATAAAAAATTAAACTTTCTCTTTAAAATGTATTTTTAATTAAATATTAAGATTATATTTGTATAATTACACTTCATTAAAAATTTTGCGGGAATAGCTCAGGGGTAGAGCACAACCTTGCCAAGGTTGGGGTCGCGAGTTCGAATCTCGTTTCCCGCTCCATTATCACCCGCCCGGGTGGTGGAATTGGTAGACACAAGGGACTTAAAATCCCTCGGAATTTTTCTTCCGTGCCGGTTCAAGTCCGGCCTCGGGCACCACTTTTTGGTAACTCAAGGCGACATAGCCAAGCGGTAAGGCATGGGCCTGCAAAGCCTTGATCTCCGGTTCGAATCCGGATGTCGCCTCCAATGCGATGTTAATACTTGATATTTTATTCTTTCGGGAGATGGCTGAGTGGTCGAAAGCGGCGGTCTTGAAAACCGTTGAGGGTCACACCTCCAGGGGTTCGAATCCCTTTCTCCCGGCCACTTTAACATAATTTTTCATATTTTTGTTTTCACATTTAAAAAGATATTTCTTAATTTCTTTAAGAAATTAAGAAAATTATTCTATATCTAAAACCCCACCTTTACTAGCATTACTAACAAGCTTTTGATACATTTTAAGCCATCTTGAATTTATTTGTTTATGAGGCATTTTAAAATTTGCTTTGCGTTTGGTGATTTCATCTTGAGTTAAATTTGCATTAATGCTATAAGTATCTACATCAATTTCTATCTCATCACCATCTTCTAAAAGTGCTATAAGTCCACCTTCTGCAGCCTCAGGAGAAATATGGCCTATACTAAGTCCTCTTGTAGCTCCACTAAAGCGTCCATCTGTTATAAGTGCTACTTTAGCACCAAGTCCCATACCAGCTAGCAAAGAAGTTGGGCTAAGCATTTCTTGCATACCAGGTCCACCTTTTGGTCCTTCATAGCGTATCACGCATACATCACCTTCTTTAACCTTACCTTTTATAATGCCTTTAATAGCTTCTTCTTGAGAGTTAAAACAAACTGCCTTGCCTTTAAACTTACGCTCGCCCATGATACCTGCAGTTTTTATTACACAACCTTGCTTTGCTAAATTTCCAAAAAGTATGGCAAGCCCGCCTACATTAGAGTATGCATTGTCTATTTTTCTTATAATATTTTCATCTTTAATGCTAGCATTTTCAATACGTTCTTTTAAAGTTTTTCCGCTAATATCTAGTGTGTCAAGTTCTAAAATATGTCCAGGTTTTTTAGCAATTTCTGCCATTACTGCACTTACTCCACCTGCTTTGTGTATATCTTCCATATATATTGTATTTAAAGATGGTGCGATTTTAGCTATATGGGCTACATTAGCACTGATATGGTTGAGTTCTTTTATATCTAAATTTACACCTGCTTCATAAGCAATAGCAAGCATATGTAAGATAGTATTTGAGCTTCCGCCCATAGCCATATCGACAACTAAAGCATTGTTAATGGATTTTTTAGTGATGATATTGCGAATTTTAAAACGCTCATCTAGGGCAATTTCGCAAATTCTACGCGCAGCCTTTCTTAAAAGCTCTTCTCTTTCTTTGCTAAGTGCTAAAATGGTTCCATTTCCTTCAAGTGCTATACCCATAGCCTCGCATAAAGTATTCATAGAATTTGCAGTAAACATACCCGAGCATGATCCCCCACTAGGACAAGCTTTGCACTCTATATCCTTTAAGTCATCTTCATTGATTTTTTTAGCCTCATATGCCCCCACTGCTTCAAAAACAGAGCTTAGGCTGATTTTTTCCCCATGTTTATTTACTCCTGCTCTCATAGGCCCACCACTTACAAAAATAGTTGGCACATTAACTCTTAAAGCCCCCATGAGCATACCTGGAGTGATTTTGTCGCAGTTTGGGATACAAATTAGTGCATCAAGTTGATGGGCATTCATCATTGTTTCAATGGAATTTGCAATGATTTCACGACTTGGTAAAGAATAAAGCATACCATCATGCCCCATAGCTATACCATCATCTACACCTATAGTGTTAAATTCAAAAGGAATACAACCATTTTTACGAATTTCATCTTTAATGATTTTTGCATATTCATTTAAGAAAAAATGTCCTGGGATGATATCTATATAGCTATTTGCCACACCTATAAAAGGTTTGTTAAAATCCTCATCATTTAAGCCACATGCTCTAAGTAAAGAGCGATTTGGTGCTTTTAAGTGTCCTTTTTTGATCGCATCACTTCTCATTTTGTATCCTTTTTTAAAGTAAAAACTATCATTTTATGCTTTTATTTTGCAATTTTTGCTTAAATTTTTTAAACTTAAATGGTATTTTAAAGAAAATTATTTAAAATGTGAAATTATTTTGATTTAAGGAATGTAATGCTTTTAACTAATCCGGTGTTTATAGGTGTTGTGTTAATGACGCTTTTGTGTTTTTTTAGGTTTAATGTGTTGCTTAGCGTTTTACTCTCAGGACTTTTTGTCGGCGTTTGGTCTAAATTTATGAATGTAAAACATTTAACCTTGGTGGAATTTTTTACACAGCTTCCACAGGCTATGATGGATTCTATGAAAGTTTTAATTGATGGAATGCAAGGAAATTTGCAAACAGCACTAAGTTATATTTTACTTGGAGCAGTAGCTGCTGCAATATCTAGGACTAATTTAACGGCATATTTGATTAAAGTAGTTTCGCATTATATTTCACATAAAAAATATTTACTTATACTCTCTTTAGCACTTATTGCTTGTTTTTCACAAAATTTAATCCCTATCCATGTGGCTTTTGTGCCTTTATTAATTCCGCCTTTGTTAAAACTTTTTAATAAGTTAAAAATAGATCGTAGGGCTATTGCTTGTGCGCTAACCTTTGGGCTTACCACTCCTTATATGGTAGTGCCTTTGGGTTTTGGGCTTATTTTCCAAACTTTGCTTGTGGATAATTTAAATTCAAATGGAGTGCAAATTAGCTTAGGAGAAGTTTCTCAAACTATGGCTTTTGCAGCTATTTGTATGCTAGTTGGTTTGTTTTTGGCTGTGTTTGTATTTTATGCTAAGCCAAGAGAATATCAAGAAGAACAAATTGCTAAAATGGATTTTGAAAATCTAAAAATGAGTAAAAAAGAATGGGGTGTTTTAGCTGGTTTAACTTTAACTTTGATTTTGCAAATTTTAACACATAATTTACCTTTGTCAGGGCTTTTAGGTTTTGTTTTGATGGTGATTTTAGGTGGAGTAGAATACAACAAAGTTAATCTAGTTTTTGATGATGGGCTTAAAATTATGGGATATATTGCTTTTGTGATGCTTGTTGCTTCTGGTTATGGAGAGGTTTTAAAGCAAAGTGGGGGTATAGCTGAGCTTGTAAAAGCAAGTGTGCCTTTTATGGAGCAAAGTCACTTTTTAGCTATTTTTATTATGCTGGCTATAGGTCTTTTAATCACCATAGGCATAGGAAGTTCTTTTGGGACTATTCCTATTATCGCCGCTTTATTTTGTCCTATATGTATAGAGCTTGGTTTTTCACCTGTTGCAATTATTTTTATTATAGGTGTTGCGGGAGCTTTAGGTGATGCAGGATCACCTGCTAGTGAAACTACCTTAGGGGTTAGTGTAGGACTTAGTGCGGATAAACAAGGCGATCATATTAAAGATACTTGTATCCCAACTTTTATATGTTTTAATGGCTCATTGTTGATTTTAGGCAGTGTTATAGCATTTTTATTACTTTGATATTAAAAGTCTTAAAAGGCTTTTAATATTCAAATTCTTCCATATAGCCACAATCAATTGTAAGAATTTTTATCCGAAATGATTTTATAAACTCTATTATAGGCTCAACTCCACCATAAGGAAAAGAAATTGGGTAAAAATACAATTTGGCGATATTTTCTTCTATTTTTTCTATGGAGTGAAAATAATATTCTCCATTTCCTATACAATCAAATATATCATCAAATTCCCAGCAATCTTTGTTTGAGAAATATTCTAATTCTTTTTCGCTATAAAAATTATGTATATTTTTATCCGCGTATAAATCTTCTATTTGTAAATTTTCATCTTTTAAGATTTTGATATAGTTAAACAAATCACACAATCTTTTAAAAGATTTTTCATCACTAATAATAAATTTAATAAAACAAAATTTTTCCATGTTTAATACATTAGTAATATTCCACTTGAGAGCCTACTTGAAGATTTATTATACTCGATAAGACTTTCGCCATAACCATTGAAATATTGAGTATAAATATACAAGCCATTATTGGAAATTTTATAAGCACCGCTTATTTCTATAGCACCGCGATTGGAAGAAAAATTTAAATTATTACGCCATAAAATATTGATGAAATATTTATCTTGGGCATAGGCTAGGTTAATATCAAAATTTCCTAGATATTTTTCTATATCAGGATTATCATCTTCTGAACTTTTTTCAGGTATTCTTAGCCAAACTCTTGGTATAAAAACAAAATCCCCAAAAAACCATGCATTGCTTAGGTAAATTCTGTTCCAAGATCTTGATTTTGGGTCATCTTGTCCATTTGACTCATGTAATAAACCAATACGCACATTTTTTAAATTTTCAAAAATATCATGTCCGCTTATTGGAAAATTAATAAAAAATTCTGGTTGATAATTAGTTTCTCTAAATGGGGAAGAATGTTTATATAGTTGCCACCACGAAACTTGAGTATATCCTATATTATAACTTTCATTTAACCCCAAAAGATTTTCAAAAAGAGTTTTTTTAAGACTAACTTGAAATTTAGTTTCTGTGCTTTTATAATCTCTTTTGCTAAAATTATAAGAAATAGGCATAAAATAGCTAAGATTATGTGTGCTAATACCAAAAGGATTGTAAGATTTTTCTGTGCCAAGATAGTTTGCTAGAGCTTCTTTTCTAGGATTAAAATCTTTCATTTTGTAAGTTGGTTTTGTAGTATTTTGTTCAGTGTTTAAAGAATGTTGCAAAAAGGTGTTGTCTTTTGTATTTTTTAAGACTATATTTTTATAAATTTGCATTGCTTTTTTATATTCACCTTGCTTTTCATATTCTAAAGCTTGGTTGATTAAATCATCATTTGCTAATACACTTAAAACACTAAGAAATAGTATGGTTTTTTTCATTAAGCCACTTTTTATAATCATCAAAATAATTTAAATTTAAAAATTCATTTTCGTTTTCAAATTCTATAAATTCTGCTTTCATTGTAGCACAAAAAAGAGCTAGTTTGTGATTATTTTCTTGTAAAAATTGTAAAGTTTTTTCATAATTTTTACTATGGTAAAAACCACATAAATAGTGCTTATGGTTTTTTGTATTTGCTAAAAGTATATTTTGAGAAGTTAAACAATTAAAAAGTTTATAAATACTTTCTTTGCTTATATTTGGAGTATCTACACTAAGGATAAATATATAAGTATTTTGAAAATGTTTAAATATAGAATTTAAAGCAATAAGTGGAGAGTGGTTGTTTAAATTCTCATCTAAAATAAGTGGTAGTTTTTGACAATGAAAATTATCTTTTTTTGTACTTATAAAAACTTGGGTGAATATTTTTGACATTTTTTCATATTGATAAAAAGTTAAATTTTTATCATCAACTTGTAATAAACTTTTATCTTCTCCCATGCGTGAAGATTTTCCACCACATAAAATCACACAAGGATAAGGAATTTTTTCATCCATAAAAAACCTCATAAATTCATCAAAATATTTTATAATATATTTATGAAATATACAGATTTAATACAAATAAAAGATTATTTTAAACAATTTCAAAGAATAAACTATCTTAAAAGACTTGATGATAATGTTTTAGAGCTTAGTTTAGATCACCATTCTTTTATAGTAGATTTAACGCGTGGTAAAAGTGGAATTTATCAAGACAAAATTCAAGCAAAAACTTACAATGCACCTTTTGATTTTATGCTTAAAAAGTATTTTTCTAATGCAAGAATTTTAAATTTAGAAGTATTAGAAAATAACAGAATTTTATCTTTTGAGGTTTTATCAGAAAAATCTTACAAAGCTTATGGAGCTAAAATTTATTTTGAATTTACAGGTAAAAATACCAATGTAATCATCACAGATACAAATGAGATTGTAATAGAAGCTTTGCGTCATATAGATAAAAGCTATCGCATTGTAAAAATAGGCGAGCAATTGCAAGCTTTAAAAGCTTATGAAATTAAAGAAGATTTTGTAAAAATTGATAATTTTGATATTTATTTTAAAGATATTGCTAAAAAATTGCAACAAAATCGTTTAAAAGAGATCAAAGAAAATAAGCTTTTAAATATTGATAAAAAAATTCTAAATCTTAAAGAAAGTATTGCGAATTTAGAGCAAGAAGATATTATGCTAGAAAAAGCGCAAAATTTAAGCCAAAAAGCGGATATTTTATTTGCAAATTTAAATTCTTTAAAAGATTACCAAAGAGAATTTATTTTACAAGATTTTAATGGTAAAGAGCTTGAATTTAAGCTCGATGATACTCCTAAAAATACTGCTAATGAATTTTATAAAATGGTAAAAAAACTAAAACAAAAGGCTAAAAATATCAACATAGAAAGAGAAATTTTAAATGAAAAACTTGATTTTTTGATTAATTTAAAAGATTTGATTTTTAAAAGTGCTTCATTAAGAGAACTTGAAATTTTGATGCCTAAAAAGGCTAAAAATACAAAAAAAGAAGAACTCAATGCAGGGGTGAGTAGTTTTTATTTTGATGAGTTTAAAATTAGTGTAGGTCGTAACGAAAAAGCCAATGAATACTTGCTAAAAGTAGCAAAAAAAGATGATATATGGCTACATGTGAAAGATTATCCTAGCGCACATGTGATTATTACTTCAAATAAATTAAAAATAAGTCAATTAGTGCTAGAATTTGCTGCAAAACTTTGTGTTGAATTTTCTAAGTTAAGCTCAGGAGCTTATTTGGTCGATTATACAAGTAAGAATTTTGTTAAAATTAGAGAAAAAGCTTTTGTAAATTATACAAATTATAAGACCATAAGCATTTTAAAGGAGTGAATATGCCTATAAGTCCCATAGGTGGCGTAAATTATGCTAACCAAAATGCACCAGTGCATTCAGCACAAATAAGCAATGATCTTGCAAAAGAATCTTTTGCGAATTTAGTTAATATGAGTGAATTTCAAGCAAAAGAAAAAGCTGTTGAAAAACTTGAAAAAGTAAATCAAACTCACGAAGTAAGTGATGAGGTAAAAGAAAGACAAGAAGAAGAGAAAAAACATTCTAAAAAAAATCATCAAGAACAAGCTAATAAAGACGAAGAAGAGCAAACGCAAGAAGAATTTCCTAAGAAGAGTTCTCATTTGCTTGATTTAAGTATATAAAAGGATAGAAATGTTTTCAAAAACAAGAATTCTTAGTGCTATTGTGATGATAGCAGTGATTGTTGTAGTTGCTTTGATAAATAATTTTTTTATTAATCTTGCTATTTTTGCTGCATTATTATTTTTAGCTTTTAATGAAGCAAAAACTATGTTTAAAAGTAAATATGCAAATGCTTTTACTGGGGTATGTATTTTTATCATAGGAGCTTTTTTGGATAAGCCTTTTTTTATAGGTATTATGGCTTTGATTTTGATTTTGGGATATTTAGTTTATAAAAAAAGCGAGAATTTAAATGAACTTATGCCTTATATATATCCAACTTTGCCTATTTTGATGCTTTATCAAGTATTAAGTTATGAAGGTATGTTTGTGTTATTTTGGCTTATAGTGATTGTCGTTGCTTGTGATAGTGGAGCGTATTTTATAGGAAAGTTAATTGGCGAGAGGGCTTTTTCTCCAACAAGTCCAAATAAAACTTTAGAAGGTGTTGTGGGAGGAGTAGTTTGTGCAGGAATTTTAGGAACTATAATAGGCTCTTTTGAATTTAGTGTGGTAAAAAGTATTTATATATCTTTGATTGTAGCTGTTTTTGCTGTGATAGGGGATTTGTTAGAGAGTTATTTTAAAAGACAAGCAGGCATTAAAGATAGTGGTAATTTAATCCCAGGGCATGGTGGAGTTTTAGATAGAATTGATGCTGTTATCATTGCAGCATTTGCAATGGCAACTTTGGTATGATTGTTCTTGGAAGCACAGGAAGTATAGGGGTTAATACTCTTTTTATTGCTAAAGAAAAAAATATAGCCATAGAGGCTTTATCTTGTGGTAAAAATATCAAGCTTTTAAATGAGCAAATAGCTCTTTTTAAGCCTAAATTTGTATGTATTCAAGATGAAAAAGATAAAATTTTGATTAATCATAATAAGGTATTTTGCGGTCAAGATGGCTTAAAGACGATGATAGCTGAGTGTAAAAGCTCTTTGGTGATAAATGCTATAGTAGGTTTTGCAGGATTAAATTCAAGTTTAAAAGCACAAAAGCTTGGTAAAACTTTAGCTTTAGCTAATAAAGAAAGTTTAGTAGTAGCAGGGAAATTTTTTGATACTTCTAAAATAAAAGCTATAGATAGCGAACACGCAGCACTAAAATGTTTAATAGATAAAAGAAAAGATATAAAAAAGCTTTTTATTACAGCAAGCGGTGGAGCCTTTTATAAATATAAAATCAAAGATTTAAAAAATGCTAGTATAAAAGAAGCTCTTAAGCATCCTAACTGGAGTATGGGAGCTAAGATTACTATTGATAGTGCAAGTATGTGTAATAAACTTTTTGAAATCATTGAAGCTTATCATCTTTATGGTATCAAACAAATAGATGCTTTGATAGAAAGAAAATCTTTAGTGCATGCTTTGTGTGAATTTAAAGATGGAGGCATAAGTGCATATTTTTCTCATGCAAATATGCGTTTATCTATAGCTCAAGCAATTTTAAACACACATAATCAAAGTTTTATCAAAAATTTGGATTTGCTAGCTATGCCAAATTTAAAATTTGAAAAAATTAGTTTAAAAAAATATCCTATATTTTCACTTAAAGATAAACTTTTAAAAGAGCCTGATTTGGGTGTGATTATTAATAGTGCAAATGAATATATGGTGTATCAATTTTTAGCTCAAAAAGCACAATTTTTAGATATAGCAAAAGGAATATTTAAAGCACTAGATCATTTTGGAGTGCCAAAGATTAACCAAATTGAAGATGTATTTGAGTATGATAAGCAAGTAAGGCTTTATTTAAATAAGGAAATGAAGTGAGATTTTTTTTAAGTATTTTGATTGTTATAAATGTGGTTTTTTCTTTAGAATTTAGTGTTAAAGAAAATGGAAAAAGCTTAGATGATAACAACACGGTTTTGATTCTTGGAGGAATTCAAGGTGATGAGCCAGGTGGGTTTCATGCTGCTAGTTTGCTTTTGAGTGATTATAATATTACTAAAGGTAAAATCATCGTTGCACCAAATTTAGCTTTTGAAAGCATTATTGCTAGAAATAGAGGGAATTTTGGAGATTTAAACAGAAAGTTTGCTCATATAGATGAAAATGATCCAGATTTTCACACTATAGAGCGTATAAAAAAGCTGATTTTAGATCCTGAAGTGAATATGGTCATAAATTTACACGATGGGAGTGGCTTTTATAGACCACAATATGAAAGCAAAGATAAAAATCCAAACCGCTGGGGTAATACTAGCATAATTGATCAAAGTGAGGTAAATTCTACTAAATACGCAGATTTAGAAAATATAGCCAAAGAAGCAGTGGAAAACATCAATAAAGCTTTGATAAAAGAAGAACACCAATACCATTTAAAAAATACCAAAACTCAAGAAAACAATGATAAGGATATGTTGAAGGCTTTAACATATTTTGTAGTGTCAAATCATAAGGCAGCCTTTGCAAATGAAGCAAGTAAAAACTTACCAACACATTTAAGAGTGTATTATCATCTTTTAGCAGTGGAGTATTATCTAAAAAAAGCAAATATAGAATTTAAAAGAACTTTTGATCTAACTCCAAATGGTGTTTATAAGGCCATTGAAAAACCTTTAGAGGTAAGACTTTTTAATGATAAAATTTTGCTTTATCTTGATAAACCAGCCGGTGCTATAAATTTTTTACCTTTTCCTGTTAATCAAACCTTAAATTATCAAGCAAGTAATGAAATCACAGCAGTAGTTTCAAATGCAAATTCATATTCTATTAACTACGGAAATCGTTTGCAAACTAGACTATATCCTGAATACTTTGAATTTTCAAATGCTTTGGATAATATCGAGATGATAGTAGATGATAAAAACATACAAACTAATTTTGCTCAAAAAATCATGGTAAAAAATAATTTTAAAATTCCTTCTATTGCTGGTATAAGAGTGAATGTTATAGGATTTGACAGAGGTGTTGATGAAAGTGATATTTTAATTAGTAAAAATCAAATGCAAAGTCGTTATTCTTTAGATAAAAAAAGGAAAATTTATAGAGTGGAGTTTTATGAGTTAAAAAATGCAAATTTATCTGATCAAATTTTAGAAAAAAATTCTAAATTTAAGGAAATTAAAAAAGTAAATATACCCACAAAAGATATAGAAAAAGCAGAAAAAAAAGATAAATTTATCGGTATGATTTTAGTGGAATTTCAATGAAAAATTTAATCCTTGCTATAGAAAGTTCTTGTGATGATAGCTCTATTGCTATCATTGAGAAAAATACTTTTGAATGTATCTTTCATACAAAAATTTCACAAGAAAATGCACATAGTCCTTATGGTGGAGTAGTGCCTGAACTTGCAGCAAGATTACATAGTGAGGCTTTGCCAAAAATTTTAGAAAAATGCCAAAAATATTTTGATAAACTTTGTGCTATAGCAGTTACTAGCGAACCTGGTCTTAGTGTGAGTTTAATAGGCGGAGTAGCTATGGCTAAAATGCTAGCTATTAGTTTAAATTTACCACTCATTGCAATCAATCATTTAAAAGGACATATTTATTCTATGTTTTTAGATAAAAAAGCAAATTTTGATATGGGTGTGTTGCTTGTAAGTGGCGGACATACTATGGTGCTTTTTATTGATAAGCAAGGACAAATCAATGAACTTGCAAGAACAAACGATGATAGTTTTGGAGAAAGTTTTGATAAAGTAGCTAAAATGATGAATTTAGGTTATCCTGGTGGAGCTATCATAGAGAATTTGGCTAAAAATATAAAGGAAAGTGATTTAGAATTTAGCATACCTTTATTTCATTCTAAAGAATTAGCTTATAGCTTTTCAGGGCTTAAAAACCAAGTACGCTTAGAAATTTTAAAACAAGAACTCACAAATGAACGAAAAAGTGAAATTGCCTTTGCTTTTCAAAAAACAGCTATTGCTCATATTGTAAATAAACTTGAGAAAATTTTTAAAGAATACAAGTTCAAACGCTTTGGTATAGTAGGTGGTGCGAGTGCAAATTTAAGCTTAAGAAGCCAAATAGAGTATTTATGTCAAAGCTATCAATGTGAGCTTTTGCTGGCCCCACTTGAGTATTGTTCTGATAATGCTTTGATGATAGCAAGAGCAGCTTGCGAGGCTTATGAGCGTAAAGAATTTGTAAGTATTGAAGAAGATCTTATAAATCCTAAGGTTAAAAATTTACAAGGTGGATTATGAAAAAGGCATTTACTATTATAGAGCTTGTATTTGTAGTGATTATACTTGGAGTTTTAGCTGCTATAGCTTTACCTAAATTTAGTTCTAGTAAAGATGAGGCTAGCACAACCCAAGCATTAGGAAATCTTAAAATTTTTATCAGTGATATTAATGCTTATGTTTTAAAAAACGAAAGTCTTTCAAGTATAGCTTTAATGAGTAATGTAACTAATGTTAAAAATGAAGATTTATCCTCTTTGCAAAATGCTACTAAAGAGCTAGATTTTAGTGTAGGTAATGATGAGCAGTGTTTTAAGGTGTTTTTTGTAGATAAAGAAAGTGTTTTGCTTTTGGCTTTTGCGCCTAATTCTTCATATAAAAATAAAATTGAAAATATTGCAAATTTAAAAAATCAACTTTTAAAGGAACCAAATAATCAAAGCACAAAAACTCAGCTTGATGAGCTTATAAGGTCTTTGGGCGAAAGCGAGATTAGAAGCTCATCAAAATCAAAGTCTTGTCAAAATTTAATTCACTCTAAATATTTTAAAGATTTGATTAGTAGAGTTTATTTTTTAAATGGATAAATTTTGAAACATTTGTAGCTTTTAAATTACCAAAAACATAAACCAAACCTAAACCAATACCCCCCCCCATATTGACTATATAGTCTTTCACTATACAAAAGATATATTTAATACTTATTTAATAAATGATATTATAATTTCGATTTTATTTTAAATTCATTTATTAATTAAGGAGTTTATATGTCTTATTTCACGGGGGGGGGTATTGATTTTCAATCAAACCAAACTTCATCTTTAACTAATTCTTTTAATTCGTTTGTTTTAAACAAACATATTACACATAATAATCTTTCTTTTACTAAAAAAACTTTTTTATCTTTAGCAACTATATCTTTTTTAGCTACCTGTGCTAATGCTAGTATTACAACTATTAATGATAAAGTTTCTAATGGTAGTATAACTATTGCTAATGCTAGAAGCAATATATCAAGAGATATTAGTGGTGGTGGTTGTTCTAATAGAGAATGTACTATCACAGATTCTAAAAGTGGTGGAGTAACTATAAGTGGTAATAATGGTGGAACTTTAACCATTACAGATAAGGGAAATATAACTAATAATAATAAATATGGTAGTGGAGTTTTAATTAATGGCAGTGCTACTAATGTAAATATTAATAATAGTGGAACTATTGATTCTACAAATACAAATAATCAAAGTGGTAATGGTATTAGTGTAGAAGGAAATAACAATAATAATATTACTATAACTAATAGTGGAAGTATCAATAGTGGTACTTTTAATGGAATTGAAATTAAAGGTAGTAATAATACTATAAACAATCTTACCAATAGTGGAATTATAACTGGTAAAGGTAATGGTATAAGTGTTAATGGTAGCAACAATGTAATTAAAACTTTGGATAATAGTGGGTTTATTAGTGGAATTAGAACTCAAAATCAAGGTTCGATAGAAACTATAGATAATGAGGGAACCATAGGAGGAGTTACAGTTCAAAATCAAGGCTCGATAAAAACTATAGATAATAAGGGAACTATAGGGAGTGTATTTGTTGATAAGAATAGTGTAATTCAAAATTTAATGAATCATGGAACTATTAATAAGGATGTACTTGTAATTGGGAATATTACAAGTATTATTAATGATGAAAATAGTGTGATTAATGGTGGTATCAAAACAGGACCTTGGAATGGATCTATTAATACTATTATAAACAAAGGTGCTATTGATGGTAACGATAGAGGAATTTATATTGCTAGTAGTACAAAACTTATAGAAAATTCTGGAGTGATTTCTGGAAATAATGCGGGTATAGGTACTGGTAATGGTGCAAATATCCAAACAATATCAAATTCTGGAACTATTACAGGTAAAAAAGGAGATGGATTAAGCATTTTTTCTTATGGAGGAGGTGTTAAGACAGTCAATAATAATGGTTTAATACAAGGCAATAACAATGGTATTATAGTATATGGTGAATGGGGACGAACAGGAACAATAGATACTATAAATAATGATGGTAGAATTATAGGTAAAAATAATGGTATAAATATACAAGAATTTTCTGGTAATAATAATTTAAACACTAATATAGGTACTATAATAAGCAAAGGTACTATTTTAGGTCAAAGTGGTGCGGGTATTCGTGTAGGTAATGGTAATCAACATGTTAAAAACTATATCCAATTAGATGGTCCTAATGCTCTCATAGCAGGTGGTAAAGCAGGCATACATAATAAAGGAACCATAGGTGTAAATAATAATGGAACTTCTGTAAATAATGGTAATGTTATTGACTTAAAAAATGGCGCAACCATAGCTAGCCTAAAACAAGAAAAAGATGCCCTAAAATATGATGAAAGTGGCACAGCTATACTTAATGAAGGAACTATCAAAGGTAATATCTCTTTAGATAAATCTTTCATTTATGGAAGTGTTTATAATAAAAACACTATAGGTGGTAATATATCTTTAAATAATAAATCTTATATTAGCTCTATAAACAATGAAAAAAATATTCAAGGCTCTATAGACTTAAAAGAACAATCTCACATTAATAGTATTTTAAATAATGGAACTATAGAAAAAGGAATAAGTCTTGATAAAAGTACTATAGGCACTATAGTAAATACAGGCATTATAGGTAATGAAGCTAGTCCTTTAGCTACTCAAGATATTACTTATGGTATTAATAATAGTGGCACTATAGAAAAACTTATCAATTCTTCAGGAGATATTAACAATCCTAATACTGATAAAGATATTCATATATATGGTGGTATTAATAATAGTGGTTATATAGATATATTTAATACAGGTAATATTCATGGTGGTATTACCAATAGTGGAACTTTAATCCTTAGTAATGGACACATTCATTCTGGAAATGGTTCTACTCAAGCTTCTTGGCATGGAGGCTTTATAGGTAAAAATAACAATGGCTACCATATAGAAAACAATGACAATGGTAAAGTTAGTATAGATGGTTGGTATTTTAATGATTTAGAATACAAAGGAACTACTCAAGAAGATATAGCAAATAGATTAGAAAATGCCATTATAGTAGGTGGAAATAATATAGGTGGTATTAGTGCAGATAAAATCTATGTAAATACAAGCAATTTAAAATTAAATACAATCTATGAAGGCAATACTTTCTTTATTGATGAAAATGGTAAAGTAATAGGTGATAAAATAAACAATAATGCAGGTGTAAATGCTAATAACATACATAGCTTATCAGGAATTTATGACTTTTTAGGTTTAGGTGAAGGTCGATATATAGCTAATGTTAATGTATCAGAATTAAGTGGTAAAACTCTAGCTAAATCTATGGTATATTCAGCTAGATTAAGAAATATAAATATTTCTAATATATTAAGAGATACTACAGCTAAAAACTTCCAAACAGAATTTTCTCAAGTATTAGATATGGAATTATCTAAAAAAGGTGAAGCTTATGGTAATGATGCTGATTTATTAGCTGAATTAGAAGATATATTTATACCAAATAAAAATCCAAATGCAAAAAACCATTCTTTCTTAATTCCTTATTATAATCATTCATCTATTAAGATAGGAAATAGTGTAGGACAATTAAGTGCTAATACTACAGGTTTAATAGGTGGTTCTTTAAGAGAATTACCAAATGATTATGGTACTATAGGTTTTTATTTAGGTTATGAAGATGCTTCTAAAGAACAAGCCACTCAAAGATTAAAATTTGATGATAAAACTTATTATGGTGGTTTAACTTATTATGGAGTATTAGCAAGAGATGGTATAGATCAATACTATATTAGTGCTAGTACAAGATTTGATTATACTACAACAGATATAGAAAAAACTTATAAAAATATACCTGCTACTATAGAAAGTGATACTCAAACTTATGGTTATGGGATAGATGTAAAAGTAGGTGCTAATTATTATAATACCTTAGAAATAGCTAGAATAACTCCTGAAATTGGTTTGAGTTATTATGGTATGAGTAATAAAAACTTTAGCTTAAAACATATAGATGGTCTAAGAGAGCATTATTTAGCAGAACAATTTAACTTTATAGATGCAAGTGCTGCTTTAAAATGGTATAAACCTTGGAGTGATAAATTAAGATCAAATGTAACTATAGGTGCTATAGTAAATCTTTATGAAGATGCTAAAGGTAATTTAAGATTAGGTGCTAATCATTTTACTACAGAAGTACAAACTTCTAAGTATTATGGCTTTGGTCAATTAGGACTTTCTTATAATATAGCTAATAATGCTGATTTATCACTAAATTATGCAGGAGCATTTACATTTGATAATACTACCTCTCATACTATGTTTTTAAAACTAGGTTTATGGTGGTAATATACACACTAGCTATTTAGCTAGTGTGATTTTATTTGCCTAGAGTTTGCTTAAAACAAATTATAAGTAACAAAACAATCATTCTTTATAATAAATAGAGAATGATTAAGCTACAATAGCCTAAAAGCTTTTTGTGAAAAACATAAACTCCTTATTAAGCAAACTCGTTAAGTTAAGCAAGCTCTAGGGAGGTAAAATATTTATTTGGTATTTGTGAGGATTATAAATTTTCTTGTTTTAAAGCTTCTGCTTGATGGTAAGCAATTAAAGGCTCTATAATTTCATCAAACAATCCATCTTCTAAAATCGCATCAAGTCTATATAAAGTAAGATTAATTCTATGATCGCTAATTCTATTTTGAGGGAAATTATAAGTGCGTATGCGCTCACTTCTATCACCACTTCCAACTTGTGATTTTCTTGTCTCGCTTTCTTTGGCTAGGCGTTCTTGTTCTTGCATTTCAAAAAGCCTTGCTTTTAAGACTTTCATCGCGCTTTCTTTGTTTTTGTGCTGGCTTTTGCCATCTTGATTAACTACGACTATGCCAGTTGGAATATGAGTGATTCTTACAGCACTATCTGTGGTATTTACGCTTTGTCCACCATGTCCGCTACTACGCATTACATCAATTTTCAAATCATTTGGATTGATTTGAATTTCTACATCATCAACTTCGGGCATAATAGCAACCGTAATAGCTGAAGTATGAACTCTACCTTGAGATTCTGTTTCAGGTACTCTTTGAACTCTATGTGTTCCACCTTCATATTTTAATCTAGAATAAGCTCCATTTCCTTTTATGAGAATAATAATTTCTTTAAATCCACCTACACTACCTTCACTTGAGCTCACGATTTCGTATTTATAGTCACGATTTTCAGCATAGCGTATATAAGCTTTTACTAAATCGCCAACAAATAATGAAGCTTCATCTCCACCTGTTCCTGCACGAATTTCTAAGAATATGTTTTTATCATCATTTGGATCTTTTGGCAGTAAAAGAATTTTTAATTCTTCTTCAAGTTGTGGCTTAAGAATTTCTAAATTTTTTAATTCTTCTTTTGCTAATTCGCCTAATTCTATATCAGGTAGAAGAAGTTTATTTTCTTCTATATCATCTAAAGTCTTAAGGTATTCTTGCGCTTTTGTTACTATAGGTTCTAAGTTTTTTTGCTCTTTAGATAGAGCTGTCATTTTAGAGATATCATTAGAAATATTAATATCGCTTAGAAGAGTATTTAACTCATCAAAGCGTTCTAAAAAAGGTTTGAGTTTATCAGCTAACATTAAATTATGCTAATTTATTTACCAATAATGCTAATCTGCTTACACGGCGTGATGCAGTTTGTTTTTTCAAAAATCCACGACTTACCATAGCGTGAATACTTTTATTAGCTATTTTTAGTGCATTTTGTGCAGTTTCTTTGTCATTGTTTGCTGCTGCTTCACGAACTGCTTTTGTAATGTTTTTCAATCTTGTTCTATAAAATCTATTTCTTTCAGTTCTTTTGATAGTTTGTCTTGCTCTTTTTTCAGCAGATTTATGGTTTGCCATAATTTTCCTTTTTTATATAAATTAAATTGTTAATTATACAAAATTAAAATTAAATTTTAATTAATTTAAGTCTTTTTAAAGTATTAATTAATATTTAATATCGTTTGTTTTTAAAAAATCACGCAATTTTTCATATTCTCCATTTTCTAAGTAGCGGTATTTTCCTGCTTTTAACATACCAAGATCCAAAGCTCCAAAAGCTACGCGTTTAAGGTCCATCACTTCTAAGTCAAAATGCCCAAAAAAGCGTCTTAACTCTCTGTTTTTACCTTCATTGATGATAACTTTTAATTTGGTGTATCCACCACTTGAACCAAAAATTTCAAAATCAATAAAAGGAGCAAAACTCATAGAAGTGATTTTTGTTTTAGCATGAGCTCCTTTTTTTTCGTTTTGAATTTCTAAACCATTTTGCATTGCTTCGATAACATTTTTATCAACACTTCCTTTTACTTTTAAATAATACTCCCTTTCTAAATCACTATGCATTAATGCATCTGCAATCACAGGAGAATCAGTTAATAAAAGCAAACCTTCACTAGCAAAATCAAGCCTACCTACACTTAGCCAAGTTTTAAATTGTTTAGGTAAAGTATCATAAATGGTTTTTCTACCTCTATCATCTTTTTTAGTGACAATCTCGCCTTTTTGTTTATGGTAAATAATAACACTAAATTGCGTCTTTTTATGTAAAATTTTGCCCTTTATAAAGACTTTATCATCGAATTTAACTTCATCGCTTAAAAGGGCTATTTTATTATTTATTTTAACCAATCCTTGTTTGATAAGCTCATCGGCTTCACGACGGGAGTATTTGCTATTGTGTGAGATGAATTTGTTGATTCTCATTGTTTTGCCTTGGTTTATTTAGAATTTAATCCATAATTGTAGCATTTTTATTATTTGCATTTGCTTTTTATAAGAAATTAAAAACATGAAAAGCATCAAAGAAATAATACAATTGAAATATATTCCATTAGAAAAAATATTGATTATGGTATTGATATTTTTTATATTATTTTGAGAAAAATAATATGGTAAATATATTAATGTATTTACCATAATGCTTATTAAAAATGTAAATTTAAAAAGTCCTAATGCATAAAAAATACACTTTATACTATAACTTAAATGAAAAATAATATAAGCAAGATAAAGAGATTTTATAATGTTGGAAATTTGGTTATTTAAATTTAATCCTACTAAATTTGCTATGATATCGATATAAAAATAGCTTGTGATAAATAAAAATACAAAAATGTTATTTGTCAAAAATACAAAAATCAATTTATTTTTAAAAGAAATTTTATCTTTTCCTGCAATAATTTTTTGAATAATATTGCCAAAACTTAAAATCAAAGCAAGCATAATTCCCCAAAAATAAGCCATAGCTGTAAAGTATTCACTATTTTTGTGTATTAGATTTAAACCTGTTAAAATTACAACTATATAAGATGTGTTATCTAAGAGTTGTTCTATAGCTGGATACATATGTTCTTTTGAAAAGAATTGCTTTTTAATATACATACAGTAGATTTTGTAATTTTTTATTAAAGACTTATATATAAAAATTTTTGTTTGTACGCAATAATATATACTACTTACTATTAATACTAAATTAGAAAAAATAGAGCTTGTATTTACAGAATACACGCCAAAAGTTCTGCATTTTAACAAAATAAAATCTATTAAAAAAGCAATAATAAATTTAAGAAAACAAATAAAAATTAACATCTTTATATTTTCTTTAATCAAAAATAAAGTAATAAAAAATAACACAAGAAATTCTAAGCAACCATTAAGCCATTGAAAATATAGAAATAAATAATGTGAATTTATATCATAATTAACAATTTTTGCAATTACCCAAATACCCCCCCCCCAGCCTATGCAGACAAATAATAAGCTAAAAAATGAAACAAAATAAAATGTTTTTAGTGCATTTTCGTTTTTTTGTTCCAAAAGATAAAATAAAGGTGCAATTAAAAAAGCTTGTAATATTTCTAATGTAGCTTGAAGCCAAGTTATCTGAGAAAGAATATCTAGCTGGTTTATATTACTTTGTATGAAATGAATTCTAATCAATTCATTAATTTTTGGTAAAAAATATATAAGTATAAAAATTAAAAAATAAAATACATTGTTTCTTAATAAAATTAAAAAATCATTTTTTAAATTTTTTATCATTTTTAATCCTTTAAGAATCTTTCAAAGCTTTTTTAAAAAGCTTTGAAATTTCTACATCACAAAAATAGTTGGTACTATAGTCGGATATTTTTTGATTTTTCTAAAAATATGCTTTCTTAACACCTGTCTAATTTGGGCTTCTAAAACTTTTGGATTATCTAAAATTTCATCCTTTACATTTGGAAAAAATTGACTTAAAACATCACTCATTTCTTTTGAGAATGCCCCATCTTGTTTATCAGCCACCAAGCCATAACTAAATACTCGTGGTTTGTTAATAAGCGTTTTGCTTGCTTTATCAAGCTGAGCGATGATGACAACTATACCGCTATCTGCTAATTTTTGCCTATCAATCACCACATCATCTGCGATTTGTTTGTTGATTTGATTATCTACAAAAACCTTTCCTGTTTTAACTGTTTTTACGCGTTTGATGTATTTTTGACAAAGTTCTATTTGATCTCCATCACTCATTAAGTAGATATTTCTTTCAGGTATGCCACATTTTAGTGCAGTTTCTTTGTGTTTGTTGATATGATTGTACTCTCCATGTACCGGTAAGAAAAATTTAGGTTTTACTAAAGTTAGCATTAATTTTTGTTCTTCTATGCTAGCATGTCCGCTTACATGAATTTCGCTAAATTCTTGATAGGCTACTTTAGCCCCTGCTTTTAAAAGAAAATCAAGCACAGCAGAAACATTTGCTTCATTTCCTGGTATGGCTTTAGCTGAGATGATGACTTGATCGCTAGGCTTGATTTTTATAAATTTATGTTCATCAGTTGCCATTCTATATAAAGCACTCATAGTCTCGCCTTGACTTCCTGTGGTAACAATTAGTACTTCATTGTCTTTATATTTGCTTACTTCATCTGCATCAATGAAAATTTTTCTATCAAGTTTTATATAACCAAGTTCCATAGTAGTATAAAGGTTTCTTTCCATAGAACGCCCTATAACACACACTTTTCTACCATATTTTAAACCATAGCTAATAGCTTGATATACACGGTGGATATTAGAGCTAAAGGTACTCATAATCACCCTGCCTTTAGTTTTTGCAAAAATTTGATCAAAAGTAGGTCCTACTGAACTTTCACTTTTTGTGTAACCTTCTTTATATGAGTTTGTGCTATCGCTTAAAAGACAAAGCACCCCTTCTTCGCCATAATATGCTAAGCGATTTAAATCCGTTGGATAGCCATCAATTGGTGTTTGATCTATTTTAAAATCTCCTGTGTGAATGATGGTTCCTGCTTTAGTTTTGATAGCTAAAGCGCACGCATCGATGATAGAGTGAGTGATATGAATCCACTCTAAATCAAAATCCCCTATTTCATAGACTTGTCTTTTTGTTACCGGTCTAAACCATTTGCGTTCAGCCTTTAACCCATGTTCTTCAAATTTATTTGAAATCATACCTAATGCTAAAGGTGTTGCATAGATAGGAAATTGAAATTCTTTGAAAAAATATGGCACAGCACCAATGTGATCTTCATGTGCATGTGTGATAATGATAGCACGAATTTTGTTTTTAATCTTTCTTACATAGTCAAAATCAGGTATGATAATATCTACCCCATGCATGGTTCCATCTGGAAAACTCATACCTATATCAACAATAATTGCATCGTTGTTGGTTTCAAATATAGTAATATTTCCACCTATTTCTCCAAGCCCACCTAAAGGTGTAATACGAATTTTATGCTCGCTTGAGTTGTTGTGTTTTAAAGGGTGAAGCCTTAGCTCGTGCATGATTTTATTGGCTTCTATACTTTTAGAAAGTTCTACTTGCCATTCTTCATTACCACTTAGTTTAGAAGGCAAATTTCTATTTTTTTTCTTTTTCTTTTTTTCTTCGCTAGCTTCAGCCTGAGTATTTTCTAATTTTGCTTCGTTTGTAATTTTACTATTTTGCTCTTGATTTTGCAAATTTTTTTTTCTTTTATTTCTAAATTTATTAAATCTTTTAGGTTTATTTTGCTCTTGAGTTTTGTTTTCTTCGCTCATAATCATCCTTTAAATAATCATAAATTTTAAGGTATAAATCAACGCTAATTTCATGAGCTCTTGAGGTGATAGGAATGTTTAGTGCTTCAAATGCTTTTAAAATTTTTTCTTTTTTGTTTTTAAAATTTGATAAGAGTTGTTTTCTAGGGTTTTGAAAACAAGCTCTAAGAAAATCTTTAAAAGCTTCTATGTTTTCACATTTTTGCCGATAATGAGTGGTTTTGATTAGTTTCATTACAGCTGAAGTAACTTTTGGTGGAGGGTTAAAACTTTCTGGATTTATATCAAAAAGCATTTGTCTTTGGCATATTAATGCACAAAGTACTCCTAAAGCCGAAAAATTACTTTCTTTTTCATTTGCACAAAATTTTTGTGCGACTTCTTTTTGCACCATTACTATAAGCCCAAGACAATTTTTATCGTCTAGGGCTTTTAAAATCAAATTTGTAGCAATATAATATGGTAAATTTGCTACTAAAAAGTACTCTTTCTCACTTAAACTTCCTTGATCAAAAGCATCACTTGCATTTTGATGAATAAGCTCAAAATTTCCACCTTCAATCTCATTTTGAAATTTTTTATTTAAAATAGGAATCAAATCTTTATCAATCTCATAAGCTCTAATATAAGCTTGTGGGATTTTCAAAAGTTCTTGCGTTAAATCACCTAAGCCAGGCCCAATCTCAACGATATTTTTAGTATCTTTGGGTATGGCTTGGATGATTTTATCTACCACGCTTTTATCACATAAAAAATTTTGTCCAAAATGTTTTTTTGCTTTTATCATAAATTTATTTTATCTAAAAAATATTAATTATATCATTATTTTAAGCGCTAATTAGATAAAATTTGAATTATTTTTTATAAAGGTTGATTTTTGAAAAATCTAATAGTGTGTGCAGGAGGAAATGAGGAATTTAAATTTGCACAAAGTATAGGTATAGGTTTGGTTAATTCTGCTTTTTCTCTAGGTAAAATTTTAAGTCAAGTAAAAGTGGATAAAGTGATCTTTATAGGTACATGTGGAATTTATCAAGAAGGAAAAATTTTAGATATTTATGAGAGTTCTAATGCGGCAAATTTAGAATACGCAGTTTTATCTAATAGTTTTTATACACCTATAGCAAATGAAGTTAGATTAAATGTTTCACATGAAACTATGGTTAATTCTTCAAATTATATTTGTAAAGATGAAAATATTGCTAAAGAATTTTTTAAAAAAGGTATGCATATAGAAAATATGGAAGCATATGCGGTGCTTTCTTGTGCCAAAATGCAAGGGATAGAAGGAATTTGTTATTTATGTGCGACAAATTTTTGTAATGAATCTGCACATGAGAATTTTTTAAAAAACCACCAAAAAGCAAAAGAATTATTAAAAGATTTTTTGTTAGATAAAAAACTTATATAGGAAAAAAATTGAGTGAATTAAAAAATATATTAGATTTTACTAAGGAAGAGTTAGAAAATTTAGTCCAACCAAAATTCAGAGCAAAACAAATTTTTGAATGGGTATATAAAAAATATGTAGATGATTTTTTGCAAATGTCATCTTTGCCAAAAGATTTTAGAGTATATTTACAAGAAAATTTTCATTTTTCACCTTTAAAATGTGTTAAAGATGAAAAAAGCAAAGATGGGAGCATTAAATATCTTTTTGAGCTTTTAGATGGTAAAAAAATCGAAGCCGTTTTGCTTCCTATGAAAGAAGAGCTTATGGATGAAAATGGTAAAATCATTAAACATGCAAGATATACCATTTGTGTTTCTTCTCAAGTAGGGTGTAAAAGCGGGTGTAGTTTTTGTCTTACTGCTAAAGGTGGCTTAAAAAGAAATTTGACTGCAGGGGAGATAGTAGGGCAAATTTTATGGATCAAAAAGCACAATAACATACCTTACGAAAGAAGGGTTAATATAGTTTATATGGGTATGGGTGAGCCTTTAGATAATCTTAAAAATGTTTCTAAGGCAATTAAAATTTTAGCTGATAATGATGCTTTGGCGATAAGCCCTAGAAGACAAACTATAAGCACAAGTGGTTTGGCAAAACAGATTAAAGAGCTTGGAGAAATGAATTTAGGTGTGCTTTTAGCTATTTCGCTCCATGCTGTAAATGATGAGCTTAGAAGTGAATTAATGCCTATTAATAAAGCTTATAATATAGCAAGCATTATGGAAGCAGTGAGAAATTTTCCTATAGATCAGCGTAAAAGAGTGATGTTTGAATACCTTTTAATCGATGGAGTAAATGATAAAATAGAACATGCAAAAGAACTAGTCAAGCTTTTAAATGGTATAAAAGCTAAAGTAAATTTAATACTTTTTAATCCACATGAGGGAAGTTTATATAAAAGACCAAGTGTTGAAGCAGCGATTAAATTTCAAGATTATTTAAGTGCCAAGGGCGTTACTTGCACGATAAGAGAAAGCAAAGGACTTGATATTTCAGCAGCATGCGGACAGCTTAAGGAAAGGCAGAGCAAACAATGACTTTTTTAGATATAGCCCAACTTATTTTTATAAGCATAGTGGTGATTATAGGACTTGGTGGGATTATTTATGTGTTAAAAAATGAAGGGAAAAATAATGATAGATAAAAAACAATTATTAGAAAATCAATTATTTCAAAATAGATATATAAAGCAAAATATTTCTTGGTATTTTTCTCATTTAAATGGTAAAAGAGGGATTGCTAGAATTTTTAAAGTTCCTTATGCTGCTTTGATGAAAAAATTTTACTTGAAAAAATACTTTGAAAAAAGGGTTTTAGAAGGCAAGGTGGATATTCCTTATTTAGAATTAGTTTTAACTACAAGATGCACTTTGCGCTGTGAATCTTGTAATAATTTGATGCAGTATTTTTCACCATCAAATCAATATACTTGTACTTTAGAGGGTATTATAGAATCATTAGAACTACTTTTATCTAAGGTAGATTCTATCGCAAGGATTAGAATCATAGGTGGAGAGCCTTTGTTATTTAAGGATTTGCCACAATTGATTGATTATTTAGATGCTCAAAAGAAAATACTAACTTTTTCTTTGGTTACTAATGCAACTATTGATTTTAAAGATGAATTGGTGAAAAAGTTAAAAAATTCTAATAAAGTTAGAAAAATTACAATTTCAGATTATAAAAGATCGCCAAATTTAAAAATTCCGCTAAAACAAGAAAGTATTTTAAGAAAATTAAGAGAAAATAAAATTCCATTTTCTATGGACTCTAGTGGTGAAAATTCTACTTGGAGTGATCCTGAAAAAATTTACAAACGCGGTAGAAGTAAAGAAGATATAATCAAAAATTATTATAATTGTCAAATGTCATGTGTGAGTTTGATGACATCTGAGGGCTTAGAAAATAAACAATTAGCACCTAAAGGAGCTGTTTTTGTTTGTCCTATATCAAGTTCTTTATCACGCTTAAAAGGACTTGAAGAATTTGATGGTGATTTTTTAAATTTAGAGAATCCTAAAGAAAAAATTTTTGAATTTTATTCTCAAGATTTTTATAAATCTTGCGATTATTGTAGAGATTTTAGCCAACCTATCAAAAAAATTCCAATTGCAATTCAAACTGATAAAGTTTTAAAATTACAAAAAGATTAAAGATATTTTTTTAATCTTTTTGTAATATTTTCAATAAACTCTTGTTTTTCATCTTCTCTTAAATTATTTTGAGTTTTTGTTATGATTATATAGTCCTTATTGTATGTAGGCCAAAATATTTCATCTTTTGGTGGATAAAGTGCAATGCTAGGAATCTTTAAATTTGTAGCGATATGAATTGCACCAGTGCTAGGACTAATAATACATTTTGAACGAGATATAAGTTCTGCTAAATTTAAAATATCACTGTTATTTTTAAAAACAATAATTTCTTCAAGTAAATTTTTATCATACTTATGAATTTCATCTATAAAATCATCATGTACTAGTTCATAAGTAGGTATAACAATACTAATATTTTGATAATTTTTCTTGATATTTTTAGCTAATTTTAAAAAAGAAATAATATCTAAAGTATGCTTTGAAGTAATACTAAAAGGATTAAGTATAACAAAATTCTTAATTTCATTTTTTCTTAAAAAATCATTTATTAAAATTTTATGTATCGCATTAGTTTGAATTTGTGTTTTAAATTCTAAATTTTTAATTTTTATATCAAAAATACTAGAATTTATCTTTCTAGCATAATATAGCATTCTATCTCTATCGCTTCTATTTTTAAAAAATCTTTTTGTTATACTTGTAAATATAGTTTTGCATTTAAGGGAAAATATACTAACAAATTTTGCTTTTACAATAATGTATTTTGTATTTGTATTTATTAGAAGTTTAATTAAAAAAGATTTTGCATGAAATGATATTAAATAATCTATTGGATATTTATTTATTTGCGGAATTATATTCTTATCAATTTTATCAATAAGTTCTATGTTGTCAATAAAGTCAAAATTTTTTAAAATATTTTCAGTATTTTTTCTACAAAATACAATTACTTTCGCATGATATATATGTTTTATGGCATATAACATATCTAAACTAACTATCATATCACCTATATTATGTGGACAAAAGTAGCCAATCGAAAGAGTATATTTATCCCCCCCCCTATTATTTAAGTCGCATTTTAGATTATATTTTTTATACATTTTTGATTTCCTATATCTGATATAAAGTCATCTTTTATGTTTTTTTGAGATTGTATCAAAAATTTTTGATTTTTATATGTAAATTCTAAGCTAAAAGAGTGTAAAAGCAATCTTTTAGCACCTGTAATTTGAATTCTTTCAAGCTCACTCATTTTTCCATCAAGTATTTGCTCTATCTGTGTTTTTTCTAAACCATACAAAGGATCGCCCAAAATTTTATGTTTCACATGAAACAAATGTAATCTTATTTGGTGTTGTCTTCCTGTTAGAGGCTTAGCTAAAACTAAGCTAGCATCTAAATTTTCAAAATATTCTAAAGTGTGAAATTGCGTTAAAGCCTCTTTGCCGTTTTCACAAATTTGCATTCTAGTTTTGATTGTATCATAATTTTTAGCTAAATCCATTTTTTTATCTACTGCAAATTCCTTTTTGGTTTTTCCTTTTACTAATGCAATGTATTTTTTTTGTATAAGTCGTTTTTCAAACATAGTTTTAAGTTCAATTTGCGTATTTTTGTGTTTGGCTATGAGTAAAAGTCCGCTTGTTTCTTTATCTAACCTGTGGGCCACACAAGCTTTTTCGCCCCATAAATGCCAAATTTCATCACAAATACTATAAATGCAATTTCGCCCATTAGGATGAGTTAGTATTCCACTTGGTTTTTCTACAACTGCAAAATCATCATTTTCAAAAACTACTTCCAATCCTTTAGGATTGTTTTCATATGTTATTAATTCCACTAGGCCGTTTAAAAATTGATTTTTTTCTTCTACTAGTTTTCCATCGCAGAAAAGGCGTTTTTTGTCAATAATTTTTTGAGCTTGACTCATAGAGATTTTTAATTCGTCCATAAGCAATCTAAAAGCCTTTTTTCCATTATTTGATAGTTTTATTTTTATATAAGGCAAGTTTAATCCTAATGTAAATATTTTTAGATAAAATAAATATTTTTTTATTATATATTATATCCAAAAAAAGGTCTTGATAATGGTTGAAAGATATAGTAGAGAAATTATGGCTAAAAAATGGAATATGCAAGCAAAATATGATGCATGGCTAAAAGTAGAATTAGCTGCTGTGAAAGCATGGAATAAGTTAGGTCTTATTAAAGATGAAGATTGTGAAAAAATTGTAAAAAATGCTAAATTTGATATAGCAAGAATAGATGAGATAGAAAAAACTACTAAGCATGATGTGATAGCTTTTTTAACAAGTGTTAGTGAAAGCTTAGGTGAAGAAAGTCGTTTTGTGCATTATGCAATGACAAGTTCAGATTGTATTGATACTGCAGTTGCTTTGCAGATTAAAGATAGTTTAGAACTAATTTTGCAAGATTTAGATCAAGTTTTGATAGCAATTAAAACAAGAGCTTATGAGCATAAAAACACTTTAATGGTAGGAAGAAGTCATGGAATTCATGGAGAGCCTATAACTTTTGGTTTAGTTTTGGCTATTTGGTATGATTCGCTAGTTCATGCAAAAGATTTAATCACTCATGCAAAAGAAGTAATTAGCTATGGAAAAATCAGCGGTGCTATGGGAAATTTCGCTCATGCGCCACTTGAATTTGAAGAAGAAGTTTGTAAAAACTTAGATCTTAAACCAGCACCAGTTTCAAACCAAGTCATACAAAGAGATCGTTACGCACAAGTTATTTCAGCTTTAGCTATTTTAGCTTCAAGTTGTGAGCAAATTGCTGTTGCGATCCGCCATTTTCAAAGAACAGAGGTGTATGAGGCTGAAGAGTATTTTTCTCAAGGACAAAAAGGAAGCTCAGCTATGCCTCACAAGAGAAATCCTGTTTTGAGTGAAAATATCACAGGGCTTTGTAGAATGATAAGAGCTTATGTAACACCTGCTTTGGAAAATGTAGCTTTATGGCATGAAAGAGATATATCGCATTCTAGTGTAGAAAGATTTGTATTGCCCGATGCTTTTATCACGACTGATTTTATGCTTTCAAGATTATGCGGTGTGATAGAAAAACTTTTGGTATATCCAGAAAATATGATGAAAAATTTAAATTTAACCGGTGGGCTTGTATTTTCCCAAAGAGTGTTGCTTGAGCTTCCATTTAAGGGTATAAGCAGGGAAGAAGCTTACAAGATCGTTCAAAGAAATGCTATGAAAGTTTGGGCTGATTTACAAAATGGCAAACCTGCGTTAAATGAAAAAGGTGAGAGTTTGTTTTTACTAGCTTTATTATCAGATGAGGATTTGAAAAAATCTCTAAGTGAAATAGATATTAGAAATTGCTTTGATTATAACTACTATACAAAAAATGTAGATAAAATTTTTGCAAGAACATTCAAATAATTAGGGGTTGGAAGTGAAAGTATTAAAAAGAAATGGTAGAACTGAAGAGCTGAATATTTCTAAGATTAAAAAATATACCACTGACGCGGTAGCAGATTTAGAAAATGTCAGCCAAAGCGAGCTTGAAGTAGATGCTAAAATTCAATTTCGTGATGGCATAACAACAGAAGAAATCCAACAAACTCTTATAAAAACAGCAGTAGATAAGATAGATATTGATAGACCTAATTGGACCTTTGTTGCTGCTAGATTGTTTTTATATGATTTGTATAAAAAAGTAAGTGGTTATAATGGCTATAAGCATTTAAGAGAATATCTTGAAAAAGGCGAAAAAGAAGGTAGAATTTTAATCGGTTTAAAAGAAAAATATGATTTAGATGATCTTAATGCCTATATAAAACCAGAGCGTGATTTGCAATTTACTTATCTTGGTATAAAAACTTTATATGATAGATATTTGATTAAAGATTCTAAAGGTATACCTATAGAATTACCACAACAAATGTTTATGGCTATTGCGATGTTTTTAGCACAAAATGAGTTGGATTCTCAAACTTGGGCTAAGAAATTTTATGATTTAATCTCAACTTTTGAAGTAATGCTTGCTACCCCAACCCTTTCAAATGCAAGAACTACAAGACACCAATTAAGCTCATGTTATATAGGAAGCACACCTGATAATATAGAAGGGATTTTTGATTCTTATCAAGAAATGGCACTTTTATCTAAATTTGGTGGTGGTATAGGCTGGGACTGGTCTAAGGTGCGTGCTATGGGTGGAAGTATAGATGGACATAAAAACGCAGCAGGTGGGATTATACCTTTCTTAAAAATTACCAATGATATAGCAGTAGCAGTAGATCAACTTGGTACTAGAAAAGGTGCAATTGCTGTTTATATCGAGCCTTGGCATATGGATATAAATGACTTTTTGGATTTGCGTAAAAATTCAGGAGAAGAAAGAAGAAGAGCACATGAGCTTTTCCCTGCATTATGGATAAATGATTTATTTATGAAAAGAGTAAGAGCAAATAGCAAATGGACGCTTTTTGATCCAGCTGATACTTCTAGTTTGTGTGATTTATATGGTGAAGAATTTGAAAGAAAATATGAAGAATTTGAAAAAGATGAAAATATAATCAAAGAAATTGTTGATGCAAAAGAACTTTGGAAAAAAATACTACTTTCTTATTTTGAAACAGGTATGCCATTTTTATGTTTTAAAGATAGTGCTAATAAAACTAATCCAAATTCGCATGTAGGACTTATAAGAAGCTCAAATTTATGTACAGAAATTTTTCAAAATACAGATCCAAATTATTATCAAGTTAAAATAATATTTGATGATAAAACAGAACTTTATTTAGATGAAGATGAAGAACTTACCATAGATGGTGGCTATAAAAAGCTTGCTAAAAAAGTTTCTACTTTAGATAGTATTAATGGTAAAAAAGTTTATATAGTAGAAAAATATAAAAACGAAGGCAAAACAGCAGTTTGTAATTTAGCTAGTATTAATCTAAGCAAAATTAATACAAAAGAAGATATTCAAAGAGTAGTGCCAACAGCAATAAGAATGCTTGATAATGTGATTGATTTAAATTTTTACCCTCATGTCAAAGTTAAAAATACTAATTTAAAATCTCGTGCTATAGGACTTGGTGTAATGGGTGAAGCACAAATGCTAGCTCAGGCTCAAATTTATTGGGGTTCTAATGAACATTTTGAAAAAATAGATCATATTATGGAAATGATTAGTTATGAAGCAATACAGGCTAGTTCAAATTTAGCTTTAGAGAAAGGTTCTTATCCTGATTTTGAAGGATCAAATTGGAGTAAGGGTATAGTACCAATTGATGTGGCAAATGAAAACGCTAAAAAGCTTACCGCAAGTGATGGGTTATTTGATCAAAGTGAGTGTGATTGGGAAAAATTAAGAGAAAAACTAAAAAGAGATGGTATGAGGAATGGTTATTTAATGGCTATAGCACCAACTTCTTCTATTTCTATTTTAGTAGGAACAACTCAAACTATAGAACCAGTTTATAAGAGAAAGTGGTTTGAACAAAATTTAAGTGGTATGATACCAAGTGTTGTGCCAAATTTAAGTGCTGACACTTGGCAATACTACACCCCTGCTTATGAGCTTGATCAAAGGATTTTAGTCAAAGCAGCAGCAATTCGTGGCAAATGGATTGATCAAGGTCAATCTTTAAATATTTTTGTATCACTTGATAAAGCAAGTGGTGGATATTTAAATGAAATTTATCAACTTGCATGGGAGTTAGGTGTTAAATCAACTTACTATTTAAGAAGTGAAAGTCCAGATAGTCAAAAAGTCAATGATGATATAGTCGATAGAACTATAGAATGTGAAGGTTGCCAATAAAAATGGAGAAACAAAATGCATACAAAAAACTCTTTGCCGGAGCTTACGCTTAGGGGTATAGTACTAGGAAGTATTTTAACGATTATTTTTACCGCCTCAAATGTTTATTTGGGGCTTAAAGTAGGTCTTACTTTTTCTACCTCTATTCCTGCTGTTGTGATTGCAATGGCTGTTTTAAAAATTTTTAAAGACTCTAATATTTTAGAAAATAATATGGTGCAAACTCAAGTTTCAGCAGCAGGCACGCTTTCAGCTGTGATTTTTGTTATACCTGGTCTTTTTATGTGTGGATATTGGTTTGAATTTCCACTATGGCTTACTTTTATGCTTTGTCTTTGTGGTGGTGGTTTAGGTGTGCTTTTTACCATACCTTTGCGTAGAGCTATGGTAGTAGAGAGTAAATTAGCCTATCCTGAAGGAAGGGCTGCTGCTGAAATTTTAAAAGTAGCTAATAAAGATCAAGCTGATAAAAAAGGAAAAGTAGGGCTAAAAGAAATTACCCTTGGTGTTGCACTAGCTTCTATCATAAGTCTTTTTTCAAGTGGTTTTAAACTACTTTCAAGTGGAAGTAGTTTTGCATTCATTTGGCAAAAAATGGCTTTTGGTTTTTCTATGGGATATTCGGTAGCACTTTTGGGTGCAGGATACTTAGTAGGTATAGCCGGAGGTGTTGCATTGCTTGTGGGTATGGTGCTTGCTTGGATGGTTTTTGTACCATATTTTTCTGCTAAAGAAAGTTTTGATGCGAGTTTAAGTGCTCTTGATATAGCCAATCAAATTTGGGCTCAAAAAGTGCGTTTAATAGGAACTGGTGCCATTGCTATAGCAGCATTATGGACTTTAATAGAACTTTCAAAGCCAGTTTATGATGGTATGAAAAATATGCTTAGAAAAACTTCTATGCATATTTCACAAGATCCTAAGGATATGGATTTATCACTAAAAGCTATGCTAGGTTTATTTGTGCTTATGTGTATAGGTTTATTTATCTCATTTTATGTTTTTGTGGCTGATTCAAATTTAGCAAGTGGTTATCAGATTCTTTTTGCTTTAGTGGGAACTTTAGTGGCTATTTTCATAGGCTTTTTTGTAGCTTCTGCTTGTGGCTATATGGCAGGTTTAGTAGGTTCTTCATCATCTCCTATCTCAGGCATAGGACTTATAGGGATTATGATTTCTTCTTTGATTATTTTACTTTTAGGTTATCAAGTAGATTTATTTAGTGATCCTTTGATGTCTAAATTTGCTATTGCTTTTGCTATATTTACTACTAGTGTTATTTTAGCAACTGCTGCTATTTCTAATGATAATTTGCAAGATTTAAAAACGGGTTATTTGGTGGGTGCAACTCCTTGGAAACAACAGGTTTCTTTGATTATAGGTTGTGTATTTGGAGCTTTAGCTATAGCACCTGTGTTAAATTTGTTATATCAAGCTTATGGTTTTGTGGGTGCTTTACCAAGAGAAGGGATGGATGAGGCAAATGCACTTGCTGCGCCACAAGCAAATTTAATGAGTACCATAGCTCAAGGTATTTTTAATGCTAATATTGATTGGAGTTATATTATAGTAGGTGCTTTTGTGGGCGTTGGTATAATCATCATTGATCGTTTATTAAGAAAGAAAAATATGTCTTTACCACCTTTAGCTGTGGGTATAGGTATATATTTACCACCTGCTGTTAATATGCCTTTATTTATAGGTGGGTTATTAGCATATTTAATCAAAAAGCGTTTAGAGCAAAGATATGCTAGAAATGTTCATAAAAAAGAACTCATTCAAGAGCATGAGCAAAAAGGAACCTTGTTTGCCTCTGGTTTGATAGTGGGTGAGAGTATATTTGGGGTATTAATAGCTGGTTTAACCGTGCTTTCTATTAGCAAGGGCGGAGGTGAAGATCCTCTTGCTATAGCAAGTGCATTTAAAGATGATGGAATTATAGGTTTTGTGGTATTTGTAGCAATTATGCTAATTTTTGCAAGAAGAGTGCTTAAAAAATGAATTTAGATTATTATTATGCTTTGATTTTGGGAATTATTGAAGGTTTAACGGAATTTTTACCTATCTCATCAACAGGACATATGATATTAGGGGCTGAAATTTTAGGTTTAAATATAGATGATTTTTGGAGAAGTTTTTTTATCATTATTCAGCTTGGTTCTATACTAGCGGTAATTTTTATTTTCAAAGATAAACTTACTCAAAAATTTGATATTTGGTTAAAACTTGCTATAGGTTTCTTACCTGCAGGCGGAGTAGGTTTTATAGCGTATAAATTTTTAAAAGAGATTTTTAATGGCTATACTGTGGCTACTATGTTAATCATTGGTGGGATTATTTTTATTATTATAGAGTTAAAGCATAGAAAAAAAGATTATGCTATACATTCTTTAGATGAAGTAAGCTATAAACAAGCTTTTTTGATAGGTTTAACTCAAGCTCTTGCTATCATACCAGGAACTTCAAGAAGTGGAGCAAGTATTATAGGGGGATTGTTGCTTGGACTTGATCGTAAAGTGGCTTCTGAATTTTCATTTTTACTTGCAATTCCTACTATGATTATAGCAACAGCTTATAGTATTTATAAAGAGCCGCAAGTTTTAAGCAATATGAATAATTTCATTCCTTTAGCTATAGGTTTTGTAACAGCTTTTGTGGTAGCTTTTGTGGTGATAAAAATATTCTTGAAATTAATTAGTAAGATAAATTTCATACCTTTTGGAATTTATAGGATAATTTTAGGTTTTGTATTTTTATATCTTGTTATGAGTGGAATGTTAGATATATCAAGAACAAGTGTTTGAATATAAAAATATCCTTTATTTAAAAAAAGTTTAAGTTTTTCATAGTTAAAATTAGCCTTATATTTTAATTTAAGCTCACAAAGTTAGTGAGTGCTAAGGGTAGAAATGACAAAAGATATAATTGCATATGTAAATAATGAGACTTTAATAGATACTCAAAGTTTCAATAATGATACAAATTTAACTCCTGTTTATTTTGATAACTCTAAACAAAGTTTAGAAGTTATTCGCCATTCTTGTGCCCATTTAATGGCTCAAGCGATTAAGAGTTTGTATCCAGAGGCTAAATTTTTCGTAGGACCTGTGATAGAAGATGGATTTTACTATGATTTTAGGGTTGATAGTAAGATTTCAGAAGAAGATTTAAATAAAATAGAAAAGAAAATGAAAGAACTAGCAGAAGCAAAGCTAGATATTACAAAATACGAACTTTCAAAGACTGAAGTTAAAGAAAAATTTGCTAATGATGATTTAAAACAAGAAGTTTTATTAAGAATTCCTGATGGAAAAGTAAGTATTTATAAGCAAGGTGAATTTGAAGATTTATGCCGTGGACCTCATGTGCCAAATACAAAATATTTAAGATTTTTTAAACTTACTCGTGTAGCTGGAGCGTATTTAGGTGGTGATGAAAAAAGGGAAATGCTCACAAGAATTTATGGTACAGCGTTTGCGGATAAAGAAAGTTTAAATGAATACTTAAAAATCATAGAAGAAGCTAAAAAAAGAGATCATAGAAAACTTGGTAATGAAATGAAGCTTTTTGCTTTTGATGATGAGATAGGTGGAGGGCTTCCTATATGGCTCAGTAATGGCGCAAAACTAAGAAGTAAGTTAGAGCATTTATTATATAAAGCACATAGATTAAGAGGCTATGAGCCTGTGCGTGGGCCTGAGCTTTTAAAAGCTGATGCGTGGAAAATTAGTGGTCATTATGCAAACTATAAAGAAAATATGTATTTTACGCAAATTGATGAGCAAGAATATGGTATTAAGCCGATGAATTGTGTAGGGCATATTAAAATTTATCAAAGTGATGTTAGAAGTTATCGTGATTTGCCTTTGAAATTTTTTGAATATGGCGTGGTGCATCGCCATGAAAAAAGCGGGGTTTTGCACGGACTTTTTAGAGTAAGAGAATTTACTCAAGATGATGCACATATTTTTTGTATGCCAAGTCAAATAAAAGAACAAGTTTTAGAAATTTTAAGCTTTGTTGATACTTTGATGAAAGCTTTTGAGTTTGATTATGAAATGGAAATTTCAACACGTCCAGCAAAAGCAATAGGTGATGATGAGATTTGGGATATAGCTATAAAGGCTTTAAAAGAGGCTTTAGATGAACAAGGTTTAAAATATGGCATTGATGAGGGTGGTGGAGCTTTTTATGGCCCAAAAATCGATATAAAAATTACTGATGCTTTAAAAAGAAAATGGCAGTGTGGAACTATACAAGTAGATTTTAACCTACCAAGTCGTTTTAAACTCGAATACACAGATGCAGACAATGAGAAAAAACAACCTGTAATGCTTCACCGTGCTATTTTAGGTTCTTTTGAAAGATTTATAGGAATTTTAGTAGAACATTGTGCAGGTGAATTACCATTTTTCATAGCTCCAACTCAAGTGGCTATAGTGCCAATTTCGCAAAATCATCATGGTTATGCAAAAGAAATAGCAAGAAAACTTTTGGAGCTTGGCATTGATAGTGAAATTTATAGTAAAAATGAAAGTTTAAATAAAAAAATCCGCACTGCTGAAAAAGCACATGTGCCTATGATACTTGTATTGGGTGATGAAGAAGTGGCAAACAAAAGTGTGGCTTTAAGAGATAGAAGAGCAAAAGAACAAAAAACATTAACTTTAGATGAATTTATAACCATAACAAAGGAGAAATTAAGTGAGGTACGCTTTTGAGTAAAGAAAAAGAAGTATTGCTAAATGAAGAAATTCAAGCAGATGAGATTAGATGTATAGGTGATGATGGCAAGGTTTATGGCATTATTAGTAGTGATGAAGCGCTAGATATAGCAAATAGATTAGGACTTGATTTGGTGATGATAGCTCCTGAAGCCAAACCACCTGTATGCAAGATAATGGATTATGGAAAATTCCGTTATCAGCAAGAAAAGAAACAAAAAGAAGCAAAGAAAAAACAAAAAGTGATTGATATAAAAGAAATCAAGCTTTCTGTGAAAATTGCTCAAAATGATATTAACTATAAAGTTAAACATGCAAGTGAGTTTTTAGAACAAGGTAAACATGTAAAATTTAGAGTGTTTTTAAAAGGTCGTGAAATGGGCTCTCCTGAAGCTGGAACGGCTTTGCTTGAAAAAATTTGGCAAATGGTAGAAGACATAGCAGATAGAGATAAAGAGCCTTTGCTTGAAGGACGCTATGTAAATATGCTAGTAACTCCTAAAAAGAAAAAATAATCACGAGCCTTTTTAAGGCTTGTATTTTAAACTTATGATAGAAGAAAATCCATATTTTTTAAAAGAGCAAATCATAACTTATCTTGGTAATAAAAGATCTTTGCTTGAGTTTTTAAACCAAGGCTTTAAATTCGCACAAAATGAGCTTAAAAAAGACAAATTTAGTTTTTGTGATGTATTTAGTGGCTCTGGAGTAGTTTCGCGTTTTGTAAAGCCTTATGCGAGTTTTATCATGGCAAATGATTTGGAAGATTATTCTAAAATTATTAATGAGTGTTATTTGAGTAATCAAAACGAGCAATTTTTACAAGAATTACAAAAATACTATGATTTTTTAATTTCTGATTTAAAACTCAAAAAAGGCTTTATTAGCAAGCTCTATGCTCCTAATGATGATGAGAGCATTAAAAAAGAAGAAAGGGTATTTTATACACTTAAAAATGCGATGTATTTAGATACCATGAGACAAAATATCTCAAAATTACCTTGTGATATGCAAAAATATTTTATCGCACCACTCATTTATGAAGCAAGCGTGCATGCAAATACTAGTGGAGTTTTTAAAGGTTTTTATAAAGATAAAAACGGAGTGGGAAAATTTGGAGGAAATGGGGCAAATGCGCTTAGTCGTATAAAAGGTGATATAGCTTTGAAAATGCCTGTTTTTTCAAATTTTACTTGTGAGTATGAAGTTTTTCAAAAAGACGCAAATATTTTAGCTAAAGAGCTTGATAGCTTTGATGTAGCGTATTTAGACCCACCGTATAACCAACACCCTTACGGCTCAAATTATTTTATGTTAAATTTGATTGCTAATTATAAAAAACCAAAAGAAATTTCAAAAATTTCTGGCATACCAAAAGACTGGAACCGCAGTGCTTTTAATAAAGAAAAAAAAGCTGAAGAAGCTTTATTTGATTTAATAAATGATTTAAAAGCTAAGATTATTTTGCTTTCTTATAATTGCGAGGGTTTTGTAAAAAAAGAAAATTTCACAAAAAGACTTCAAAGTCTTGGAGAATGCTTTGTGCTTGAACAAAAATACAATACTTTTAGAGCTAGTAGAAACCTCTCTAAACGCTCCATGCATATACAAGAGCAACTTTATGTGTTAAAAAAATACTAATTTTGTATGAATGGTTTTGTATAATTTTTTGCTTGAATAATTTGCATATTAAGGTATTTAAATTTTAATTTTATATATTTTTGCAAAAGATTGTATTTGTTGGTACTGATATAAATTTCCATCTAAATCTTTTTAAAAGAATTATTTTATTTATTGATTTTTGACTTTACTTTAGCAAAGGCAATTTGACCTTTATCAAGTAAAATTTACAAATGCTCCTTGATGATATTATTGATAGCAAAGGTTATAGAGGATAAAATACTACATGTTTGTTTCTTTAATCGGTTGTTTTTAAATTCGATAAAAGCTTTTCAATCTCATAAAAGTTTTTATTTATAAATCTATTTAATTCTCTAGGTGCAAGCTCTTCTTTGTCTGTTTTAATATCTATAGCAACTTTTTCATCAATCATTATGAAAATTTTAATGATTTTTATAAAAGTATCAAAAAAGTGTAACAATAAATCAATGTTATTTTCGTTTTTCTCAAAGCACTTTTCTGCTTCCATATGTATAAAGTCTTTATCAATTTCATTAAAAGCAAGTTCTGCTTTTTCACTGGCTTTTGAGATATTTTCACTAAATTTACTAATCATCTGGCTATCTAGTATTTTTTCTATTCTAAAAAATAAGTTGTTTAAATTTTTATTTTCTACAAATACATAACATTTATCAAAAACCATGTTGGCTGTATGCACTATGGAGCTAATGTTATTTAGCATTCCATCACCTTGAACTATAGTTTTTCGCAATGTTTTTAGTTTATCTTGAAAAATTTCTTTATTTTTGCTTTTTTTAATATCTTCATTTATTTCTTTTAAAATAACAATATAATCGCGTATATTGCAAATAGTTTTTTTATTTAGTTCTGTGAAATCTAAATTTATCATCAATCTTTTCTCATTCGTAAAAATAAACAAAAATTATAACCCTTACATCTTTTTATTGTCAAGATTTAATTTGCCTATAAATTTAATTTTTCTAAAGCATAGTTATAGTAAAATGATAGCTTTCTTTTATGAAAAAATTTATCCAAAGGATACACATGCCAAAAATGAAAAGCGTTAAAAGTGCTGTTAAACGCTTCAAAGTAGGTAAAAACAAAATCAAAAGAGGTTCAGCTTTTAGAAGCCATATTTTGACTAAAAAACCTGCTAAGAGAATGCGTGATCTTCGCACTTCTAAGTATGTTCATTCGACCAATGTTAAAGCGGTTGAAAAAATGTTAGGAATTTAAGCTTACTTAAATTTAGTTTTTGACAAAAGTCATTCAAACTCCCCTTATTTTAAAGGGCAAGATTCGTTTAACGAACGCCAATTTGTGAAAGGATAAATATGGCAAGAGTAAAAACAGGTGTTGTAAGACGCCGCAGACATAAAAAAGTTTTAAAACTTGCACGCGGTTTTTATAGTGGTCGCCGCAAACACTTTAGAAAAGCTAAAGAACAATTAGAAAGAAGTTTGGTTTATGCGTATCGTGACAGACGCCGTAAAAAACGCGATTTTCGTCGTCTTTGGATAGTGCGTATCAATGCAGCTTGCAGACTAAATGATATTAGTTATTCAAGATTTATAAATGGTCTTAAAAAAGCAGGCATTGAGCTTGATAGAAAAATTTTAGCTGATTTAGCTATGAATGACGCAACTGCTTTTGCTAAAATTGCAGATGCTGCTAAAAAAGCACTTTAGTCTTATAGCAAGGCTTTTTATAAGCCTTGTTCTTCTTTACTTGCTCCCTTTAAATTCTCTTTTTGCAAAAGATATTTTACTTTTTAAAATTTATGATGAAAATATATTTAAAGATAGAAATTTAAGTCAGTATGTAATGAGTGAAAAACTCGATGGTATAAGAGGTATTTGGGATGGTAAAGCTATGCAAACAAGAGCAAAAAATCCTATAAAACTTCCTAAATTTTTTACAAAAAATTTTCCAAATTTTGAACTCGATGGTGAGCTTTGGATTAAAAGAAATTCTTTTGAAGAAATCTCATCTTTGATTCGCCAAGAAAATCCTGATGAAAAACTTTGGCAAAAAGTAAGTTATAATGTCTTTGATGTGCCAAATGCTTGTGAAGAATTTAAGCTTAATCCTTGCACTTTAGAAGCAAGATTAGAAATTTTAAAAGAGTATTTAGTAAAAAATCCAAATGATTTTATAAAAATAATCCCTCAAATTCCTATAAAAGATAAAAAACATCTAGAGCAATTTTATCAGGATATTATTTCCAATAAAGGCGAGGGTGTGATTATAAGAAAAAATGATATAGAGTATGAGAGAAAAAGATCAGATAGTGCTTTTAAACTAAAACCTTTTGATGATGCAGAATGTGTGGTAAAAAAACTTTTTGAAGGTAAAGGTAAATTTGAAGGCAAAATGGGCTCCTTGCTTTGTGAAGCTAATATCCAAGGTAAAAAAGTAAGTTTTAAAATAGGTTCAGGTTTTAAAGAAAAAGATCGCTTAAACCCTCCGCCAATTGGTGCTATAATTACATTTAAATACAATGGTTTAACCAAAAATGGCAAACCAAAATTTGCTAGCTTTTTAAGAATGTATGAAAATAGCACTTTGCAATAAATCAATTTTCAACTTTTCTTTGAAAAAGTGCTAAAGCAAAGATAAAACACAAAAGCTACACAAGCACTTGCTATGATACAAGCTCCACTTGCAAGATTATAATAAAAACTCACAAAAAGCCCTATTAGACAAAAACTTATACTCAAAAGCGTAGAAATAATCATCATTTGACCTAGCTTTTTAGAAAAACTCTCAGCAATAAATGCAGGTATGCTAAGCAAGGCTATCACAAGTACAAGTCCTACTACTTTGATACTTATAACGATACAAAAAGCCATCATTGCGATTAAAAGATAATGAAAAAGATTGGTTTTAACCCCTCTTAAGCTTGCAAATTCTTTATCAAAACTTAGAATTTCAAATTGACGATAAAAAAGTAATACCAAAACGATAAAAACTACATCAATTATTGCAAATAAAACTATATCTTGTGTAGGTACAGATAAAATACTACCAAATAAATATCCCATTAAATCATTATTATACCCAGGACTTAAGTCTATGAGTATGATACCAACAGCCATTCCAAAAGCCCATATAACCCCGACTATATTATCACTTCTAAAAGGGTATTTTTGCACTAAAAATGCTACAAGCAAGGCTAAAAAAAGCGTAAATAAACTTGTACTAACTAATACTGGCAAGCCAAAATAAAATGCTATACCAATGCCTCCAAAAGCCCCATGCGTAATGCCTCCTGCCATAGAGCTTAAGCGGTTAATCATAATCAAAGTCCCCATAATCCCACATGCAATGCTAGTTAAAAAAGCAGCCAAAAAAGCATTTTGTATAAAAGAGCTAGATAAAAGTTCAAGCATGATTTTCTCCTTTACAGCAACACTGCTCCAAACTAAGCTCAACATCGCAAAAATGTGTGTGATTTTGGCTTAAATGCGCTAGTAAATGTGCCTTTTTTTCAGGGGTGTTTTCATGCAAGAATAATTCTTTGTTTAAATATGCTATTTTATTTGCATAAGCTAAGCTTACATTTAAATCATGGCATATTACTATCACGCCAACCCCACTTTCATGTAATTTTTTCAAAAGCTCAAAAATTTGTACCGAGCCTTTGGTATCTATGCTTGCAGTAGGTTCATCAAGAATTAAAAGCTTGCATTCACTTGCTAGAGCTCTTGCTATATAAACTCTTTGTCTTTGACCCCCACTTAGTTCGTTGATTTTTTTATCCCAAAAATTTCTCATACCCACTTTTTCTAAGGCTAGTAAGGCTTGTTCTTGATCTTTTTTGGTATAAAAACCAAAGAATTTTTTATCTACTCTTCCCATCATAACCACTTCTAACACGCGCACTGGAAAGTTAGGATTAGCTAAAGTGTTTTGTGGGACATAACCTATATCTTTTAAATTCAATCCTTTAAAATTTATACATTTTTGACTATTTAGTAGGCCTAGTATGAGTTTTAAAAGAGTAGATTTTCCACCACCATTTGGTCCTACTATAGCTAAAAAATCTTTACTTTCATAGTTTAGGTTGATATTTTTTAACACCTCATCTTGATTATAGGAAAAGTTTAAATTTTTAATATTGATTTTTATCATTGTAAAGCACTTGCTATGTTTTTTGCATCTTTTAAAAGCTCATTTTTATAATCATTTGGCAAATGATCAAGCTCTATGATTTTAAGATTATAATTGCTTGCCATAGCTTTGATAGTGTTATTATTAGCCCCTTTTGGTATAAAAATAGCTTTAATTTGCTCTTTTTGTATAAGTTTTGTAAGTTTAGCTAAGTCTTTTGGTTTAGGTTCTTTTCCTTCTATTTCAACAGGAATTTGACTTAGATGGTACCTTTTAGCAAAATATCCCCAAGATGGATGATAGACTAAAAAATACTTATTTTTTACATTCTTAAATAAAGCTTGTATTTGTAAATTTAGCTCATCAAGTTCTTTTAAAAAAATTTCTAAATTTTTTTCGTAAAATGCTTTATTTTGTGGGTATTGTTCTATAAGTGCTAAAGTGATATTTTCAGCATGAGTTTTTGCTAAAAGTGGATCAAGCCATGTGTGAGGATCATTTCCATGGTGATGGTGTCCTTCATGTGTATGCTCTTGCAAAGGTAAAAAATTAATACCATTTTGAGTAGAGATGATTTTGGTATTTTTGAGATTATCTTTAAGTTTTAAAATCCAAATTTTTTCAAATTCTAAATTTGCTGTGAAGTAAATATCACTTTTTTCAAGCTTTAAAATACCGCTTGGTTTAAATTCGAAAGTATGCTCATTTGCATTAGGCGGTATGACTATGTTAATATCTAGAGTGTCTTTAGCAATTTGCTTTAGAAAATAAGCTTGCGGGGCTATACTAACGCTTACTAAATTTTTAGCATATATACTTAAAAATGAAATCAAACACAAAAACAATACACGCATAATTTTCCTTTATAAAAATAAATATTATACTATATTAGAAAAAATAAGGAGCGAAGATGAATTTATGGAATAAAAAAGCAAAAAGCTATGCAAGATATAATCCTAGCTTAAACGAAATTCAAAAAGCTACTTTTGCAAAGCTTGGATCTTTGCAAGGACAAAGCATAGTAGATATAGGCTGTGGAACTGGGGTTTGGACTTTGCATTTAGCACAAAAAGCAAAAAGTGTTTTGGGTATAGATAGTTCTAGCGCTATGCTTGAAATTTTACAAGAAGATGCAAAAACTCATGCTATATCAAATGTAAAAACCTTAAATTTAGACTTTGAAAGCTTTTATAAAAACAATAATACAAAATTTGATTTAGCCTTTTTAAGTATGTCCCCTGCTTTACAAAATGAAAAAGACTATAAGGCTTTTTTAAGCTTAGCTTCTAAAAAAGTGTATTTAGGTTGGGCAAGTAGGCGTAAAAGTAGCTTTTTAGATCCTATATTTGAGCATTTTAACACGCATTTTAAAGGCTTTTATGAAGAGGATTTACAAGGCTTTTTAAATGTGCAAAATATCTCTTATGAGAGTGAAATTTTTAATGAAACTAGAGTGGTAAAAAGAGACAAACAAAGCGCGATAGAAAATGCTTTGTGGCATTTAAATATGAATGGCATTAATGCAAACAAACAAGAGCTAGAAAGCTTTGTAAAAGATGAGGTAGAAGAGATTATAGAAGCTAAGATAAAACTTTTAATCATTAGCTAGTTATACTAGCTAAGATTGATTTTTGAAATTTCATCTTGAATTTTTAAAGTCTCATCTAAAGTTTGTATGATCAAGGTAAAATGCTTATGATCTATGTCTTCTTCTTTGTGGCTTTTTAAGTATTTATCTAGCACAGCATAGCCACCTATTTTAAACTCATAAATTTCAGGACTTACTTTGTTAAAATACAAGCTTTCGTTTATAAAAAGTTCTTTTGTGTCTTTGTTGTATTTTACTTTTTGTATTTTGAAATTTTTATTTTTGACACTTTTAAATAAAGCTTCGCCCGCATTTGAATTTAACTCATCATCTTTTAATAAATGTAAATTTAAAAGCTTTAAACCTAGTTTGCTTAAATCTTTAAAAGTTTTTTTATTTTCTACAAAAGGAATTTTTGGAAAATCAATTTTTAAAAAATCAAGGTATTTTTCTCTATAAAATTTATGAAAAAGCACAGCATAAACATAGCCTAATATATCTTCAGGTGAGAATTTTTCTTTGTAAAACTCATCTATGAAAGCTCTAAAGTTTTCTTTGAAATTTTCTATTTTTGAGGTGAAATTTTCTTCATTGAAATTTGGATTTTCTTTTTTTAGGAATTTTTTACTTCTAGTTGTAGGGTAAAGATAGAGTGGGAAGATATTGTTTGGGCCATTACCTCCAGATGTTAATGCTTGATCTGTAATTGTTGTTGTTAAAAAACAATGATTCCATTCTGTTTTAGAACCTTTCAATTGTCTAGGAATACTTAATCCTAAATTTTTTCCTTCTAAAAAATGTTCCATCGTTTCAATTCTGGGTCTTTCTATTTTTTCTATATCAAAATAAATTTTTTGCGTATCAAAAGGTCTGTATGCTATTTCTTTTATATATTTCTTATCAAATTCATTATAATAACTATAAATTTGTTGTTTTAATTTTTCAGTATTAGTTGATATTAATATAGAATCTTTAGCACTTACAATTCCTACGCTTGAAAGCATAAAAATATCTTTTATACTTATACCTTTGTTGTATTCTTCTAATAAGTCGTTATTTTGCGGTAAGAAAAGATAAAAAGGCTCGTTGTTTTTTACTAAAGTCCATTCTATAGAATTTAAGTCATTTTCATATAAAAATTCGTATTTGTCTTTTCTTTTTCCGTATAAATCATAGTAATAAATCTTTGTATTTTTTGCTTTTGAATTTTGTTTTATAAAGATATTTATACTTACTCCTTGCATTATGTCAAAGACATTTTCATCCTTACTTCCATCTGGAGCTTTTTCTTTTTTATTGGTATCGCCGTGTAAATTTAGTATGTAGATTTTATCAAAGCTTTGCATTAAAGAATATCTCATACCTCTAAAGGTAGGATTATCTAAAAAGCCATTATTTGAAATAAAAGCAAAAATTCCACTTTCTTGAGAGTCTATTTTGCTTTGTGCAAAGCGTATGAATTTTACATAATCATCTAAAAGCCATTTTGGATTTTTTTCATTTTCTAGCTTGTGTTTTTCATATATAGCTTTAAAAGTGCTTGTGTTTAGTTTGGATTTTTCTTTAAGATATGAGTTTATCCACTTTTTTTGTTCATCGTTAAGATTTGCTTTGCTTGGTTCTAAGCCATAGCTTATTTTGATCTCATCTTCATATAAGCCTTTGTTGCTACTTGCTCCACTATATGGCGGATTGCCTGTGATGATTAGAATTTGTTCTTCTTTTATTTTTTGTGCTTTTTTAAATTCGTTGGTTAAATCAGCAAGTGTAAAAAGTGTATTTTGTGAATTTTCTTCTTGGGTTGTGCTTTTTGAGTATAGGGTATTTGTTAGTGCTATTTTAAGACTTTCATTATCATTTAACGGGGAGTTAAATTCTTCTTTGAAGCTTTGAGAAAGTTTTAAGTGCGCTATGGTATAAGGCGCTATTAAAAATTCAAAACCGCAAAATTTATCTATCAAAGCTTTTGGATTATAATTAACGCTATTTTTGTTTATAGGTTCTAAGGCTTTTCTAAAGCTTTCAAGTAAAAAGGTGCCAGTGCCTGTGGCAAAATCAAGCAAGGTTATGTTTTTATCCAAAGCTTCACTTAATCCTTTTTTATGATTAAAATCTTGTTTTAAAACTTCATCAATAGCATTGATGATGAAAATTACTACAGGTGCAGGAGTATAATACACTCCCCTTACTTCTCTAAGCTTTGGATCATAGCTTGCTAAAAATGTTTCATAAAAGTGCAAATAAGGATCTTTGTGAGTAGATAAAATAGTAGGACGATTAAATAAGTCTTTCTCGCCTGTTTTGTTTAATTCTTTGATAATGCTTGTAATGTCTATGTGATTTATAATGCTTATGATTTCTTCTAAAAGCCATTTTATGCTTTCTAAATTTTCAAAACTATCATCTAAAAATCCACTCATAGAACGGATTAATGGAAATGATTTTGGTATGAATTTTTTAGCATTGTTTAAATCTATTTCTTTTGTGGTATCGTTGTTTAATTTGGCTAAGAATAAGCTATAAGTTAAAGTTTGTGCAAAAGAATCACAAAATTCTTCATAGGATAATTCTTTATAAAGTGTTTCTTTGAAAGTATTAAATAAACTTATCAATGCTTCATTTTCAATTGATAATAAAAGCTCATCTTTTAAAATTCTTGTTCTTAGGCTTAGATGGTTTGCAAAATCTAGGGCTGAATTTATGGGATTTGGGATTTTAGAAAAAAAGATAGCAAAAAGCTCGTTTAGTTCTTTTGTTTTTGTTTCTAGTAAAGATTGATTTTTAACAATGCTTTTAATCTCATCAAGAGAGCAAATTTTTACTTCTTTGCAAATGATAATTTCATTTTTCTCATTTAAGCTTAATAATACAAATCTTAAATAATCTGTAAGAATGATATTTGGGCTTAATTTTGTGTATTTTAAAATTTGATCGCTTTTTATGATGTTGTCAAGATTTGCATTTACTCTTTTATTTTCTATGTAGCCTAGTGTTAGAAAATCTTTTGTGATTAAAAAATCAGGTGCACCTCTACCTTCTTTATCATTGTTTGGTTCTTGTTTGATAGAGATTTTATTTTGCTTGTCTTGATTGTCTTTTATAGCTTGTAATAAATTTTGCAAAGCTGTTCTATGTGTGTGTTCCTTATCATTAATAGAAATATCTTTTATGTTTTCTAGATAAGCTTTTAGCATTAACTTCCTTTTAATTTGCGACTTTGAAATTTAAATTTTTTCCTGCCATAAATGGCACCACATCACCGTATTTTTGTGGTACTTGCCATTCTTGTTTTTCTAAAGTGATAATTTTGTCGTTTTCAAATTTGAGATTATGGATTTTACAAGCATTATCTGAAATAAATTTTTGCAAATTTACTTCATTTGAATGTTTTTCAAAAAGCTCAGCCAAAACAGGCAAAATAACAGGAGCACTAAATACTCCAGCCGCACACCCACAGCATTCTTTAGTGTGTAATGGATGAGGTGCGCTATCACTCCCAAACATAGCCTTTTCATAGCCACTAAAAGCAAGCTCACATAAAGCGTCTTTATCTTCATAGCGTTTTGCAATAGGCTTGCAAAATAAATGCGGATCCATCTTACCACCCACCACATCATCTAAAGTTATGATTAAATGGTGTAAAGTGATAGTTGCGTATAAATTTTCATAATCTTTTAATAAATTGCATAAAACCTTAGTGGTAATATGTTCCATTACAATTTTTAATTTTGGAAAGTTTTTAGCTAGTTTTTCATAGATTTTAGCAAAATTTGCTTCTCTATCCATTACAAAATCGTTTGTTTCTCCATGCACAAGCAAAGGTAGGCCAAGCTCACTCATGGCATTTAAAGTAGGTTTTAACTTTTCTATATCAAAGCTTGAAATTCCATTATCTGAGTTGGTAGTTATGCCTGCAGGATAAAGCTTGATAGCAAAAAGCTCATCTTTGGCTTTTTCTAAAAATTTCTCATCATAGTCTTTAAAAAATAAGGTCATCAAGGGTATAAAATCTTCATTTTTACAAGCTTTTAAGATGCGTTCTTTGTAAGCTTTGAGTGCAGTTATTTCAGTAAGTGGGGTGATTAAATTTGGCATTATAACACCAGCTTTAAAGTCTTTTGTGCTAAATGGGGCTACAAGCTCAAGCATGCTTTCATCGCGTAAATGTAAATGCATATCCAAAGGGTTTTTAAGTGTCATTTTATCTCCTATTTGAGTTTATATAAGCCGTTTTTGAGTTTTTCAAGCAAAGCTTTTTCTTCTAAAAATTTAAAAGTAGAAATGATGGTAGGTTTGCTGATATTTAACCTTTTAGAAAGCTCTTCGATATTTGCAAAGACAAAGCCATCATCATCAGCATGAAGGGCTAAAAATTCTAAAATTTCAAAGCGTTTTTTACCAAAGATTTTTACACATAGTGTTTTTACTTTATCATCCATTCTCTAACCAAATCAAAAAGAATAAAACTCCAAGTAATTATAGCTAAAACAACGCTAAAAAATACCCCAGCACTCGCACAATCTTTTGCTTTTTTGGCTAAGATGTGAAATTCGCTCGTGCAAAGATCCACACAAGCTTCTATGGCAGAATTTAGTGCTTCTACGATTAAAATTAGCACCAAAACAAACACTAGTACAAAATGTTCTAAAAAACTTACAGGCAAAAATAAGCTTGCAAAAATCAAAGGTAAAATAATAGCAAATTCTATCCTAAAAGCCATTTCATCTTTGAGTAAAAATTTAATTCCACTTAAAGCATAACTTGCATTTTTAAATAAAGAATACTTTGGTTTCATTGCGAATTTTCCTTTAAATTTTTGCTAAATATATCATAACTTGCCTCGTATTCTTTGCTATTTATACCAAAATACCCCAGCAAACTTGAAAAAAGATTATCTTGAGAAAGTTTGTAGTCTTTTTTGCTTTGTAAATCTTGACTTAATTTATTATCTTTACTCCAAAATATCATTGGTATGTGTTTTTGATCTTTTGGTGCTATTAAATAAGGCATTCCATGTAGATAAAGCCCATTTTCACCTAAACTTTCTCCATGATCTGATAAATAAAGCAAAGAAGCTTCTTGATTTGGATTTTCTTTGAGTAAATCTATAAGATTTTTGATGATAAAATCTGTATAAAGCAAGGTGTTATCATAGGTATTTATGATTTGTTCTTGGGAGCAGGTATTTAGCTCGTTTGTATCGCAAGTTGGGGTAAATTTTTTAAATTCATCTGGATAGCGTTTGTAATAAGTTGGGCCATGAGAGCCTTGTAAATGCACAATGATGATTTTGTTTGAATTTATATTTTCAAGTTCTTGCCTTACAAGCGTAAGTAAGCTTTCATCATAATCTTTTGCAATTAATTTATGTTTTATACGATCACAATTTCCCTTACATCCCCCTGAGTTATTGCCAAACCAAATACTTTTAACTCCAACTTTTTGTAATATATCTAAAACATTTTCTTCAAATAAATTATTATTAAAACTTTCTCTTTTATATCTTGAAAACATACAAGGCAAACTTCTTGCAGTAGCAGTCCCACAAGAGCTTACATCGCTAAAATACACTAAATTTGGCTCATTTTTAGTATAAAAATTTGTATCATTTATGCTGTATCCACCTAAAGAATAATTACTTGCTCTAGCGGTTTCACCAACAACTAAAATCATTAATTTAGAAGTATTTGTATCTTTTAATTTAGCATCATCTGAAATAATGGTAAGTTCTTTTTTACCTGCTAGTTTTTTCTTAGTAAATTCTATACTTGAGTATATTGGGTAAAAAGGTAGATTATACATTCTAATGATATTATGCGATCTTAAAAAAGGTAAAAGTGTTTTTGACATTAAAAAAATCATTCCAAGGCAAAGACACAATGAGCAAAAAAACAAAATGCATTTTCTAAAAATATATCTTTGATAATCAATTTTTACTAAAATTACTAACGCACTAGGTAAAATTACAAAAGCTAAAAGATAAAGAGCAAAAGAAAAATTAAAATATGAGAAAAATTCCCTATTATCAGTTTCAAATACATTTTGTATCATACTATCATCGATTAAAACCCCATAATTACTTACAAAATAACTACATATTGCACAAGTACTAAGTAAAAATATACTCAAAATTTTCGTTAAATATGGTAAAAATACCAAAGCTAGAATACTTAAAACTAAGAAAAAATAAATCCCAAAAAAAGCACTAAAAAGCATAATATTTTGATCTATCTTTTCATATACAAACTCAAATAATGGAAAATTAAACGCTATGATAAAAATCGTATTAAGCAGGGTAAATTTTGTCCATGAAAGTTTTAGGTGCATTTTTTTCCTTTAGAATAAAATAAATACTTAGTCTATTTGAATAAAATTAATAAATCGCATATAAAATAGCAACAAAAGAAGATTAGTAAAGGGATTTTATGAAATTATTATCATGGAATGTAAATGGCTTAAGGGCGATTTGTGATAAAAATGCACTAGATTGGATAGATAAAGAAAATATAGATTTTATAGGTTTTCAAGAAATCAAAGCACACGAGGATAAATTTCCAAAAAGAATTTATGAGTATGATTTTAAGCATATGTATTTTAATAGTGCTAAAAGAGCAGGATATTCAGGTGTAATGAGCTTGTGTAATTTTGATAGTGAAGTTAAAAAATGTGAATTTTTTGATGATGATGAAGGTAGGGTTTTAGAACATAGCTTTAAAAATGTAGTTTTATTTAATATATATTTTCCAAATGGTCAAAAAGATGAAGAGCGTTTGAGCTTTAAAATGAAATTTTATAATGATTTTTTAGTGTATTTAAATACACTTTTAAAAGAAGGTAAAGATATTATAATATGCGGAGATGTAAATACAGCTCATCGTGAGATAGATCTAACTCATCCAAAAGCAAATGAAAAAACTTCAGGTTTTTTGCCTATTGAGCGTGCTTGGATAGATGAGCTTTTAAAACTTGGATTTATTGATACTTTTAGATATATAAATGGTGATGTTAAAGAAAAGTATTCGTGGTGGAGCTATAGAATGAAGGCAAGAGAAAGAAATGTAGGCTGGAGAATTGATTATTTCTTTATTTCTAATGGTTTAAAAGATAAACTTAAAAATGCCTTCATAAGAGATGATATTTTTGGCTCAGATCACGCTCCTGTAGGGATTGAAATAGATATTTAAGATAAATGTTCCAATAAAATTTTAACCGCTAGGAAAATCAAAATAGCACCACCTATAAATTCGGCTTTACTTTTGAGATAAGTGCCGAATTTATTACCTATTTTTAAAGCTAAAGCACACATCATAAAAGTGATTATACCTATGCATAATAATGCTATAAACAAATCCACTTTTAAAAAAGCAAAACTTACTCCAACTGCAAGTGCGTCAATGCTAGTTGCAATACCAAGAGCTATCATAGTTTTAAAATCAAATAAATTTGAATCCTCTTTGCAACTATCATTTTTAAATGATTCTTGTATCATTTTACCACCTATGGCACCAAGAAGAATAAAAGCAATCCAATGATCAATTTTTTCTACAAAAGAACCAAAAGAAGCACCTAAAATATATCCAACAGCAGGCATTAAAGCCTGAAAGCCACCAAAATACAATCCAACTATTAAGTAATGTTTTAATTTTAATTCTTTAACGCTAAAACCTTTGCATAGCGAAACCGCAAAAGCATCTGCAGCTAGAGCAAAAGATAAAATTATTAGGCTTGAAATATCCATTTTTCCTTCTTGTTTTTTAATGATTAAATAGAGTGAAATTGTATATTTTTATATAAAATATTAAATTAATTGTTTATTAAGTAAAATCTCTATATAATTTTGGCTTTCAAACTGCTAAGTGGCCCATTCGTCTAGCGGTTAGGACATCGCCCTTTCACGGCGGTAACACGAGTTCGAGTCTCGTATGGGTCACCACTTTTTATTTAATAACCATCAATTTTTAAAAAATTTACATTATTTTTTCGAACAACTTATGCTAATGAGATAGATTATAAATATAATTCAAGCAGGATTCTAAAAGCGATTATGATTTATTTATCAAAACTTTATAAAAAACCCTGAAGTAGATGAAGATATAAAACCAAAATAATGATTAAATAAACATAAAAAGTTTATGATATGTGTATAAAAATGGGATAAAGAAGATGTAAAGATTGTGAAGTAATTGTTAATATGACCGAATAAAATATTAATTTATTAAAATACAATATAATTTTTAAGGCCGATTAGATAAAGGCTTTATTGGTAGAATAAGAAAAAGCAATGGAAAAAACTAAACTAGAAATCGCAAAAAACATTTTAAAAGAATGCTACTGGGGTAATACAAATATGACTCCTAGCTTTATTGTAGAGCATATCCAAGATAAAGACTTTGCAAAAAGAATTTTTAGTGCAATATTTCAAAACTCAATTACAATGTTTGATGATTTAAAAATTATAGATAATGAAGAATAGATAAAAGAATTTATCATTTCTCAAAATCAAAGACTAGGTTATCATAAAAGATTTTATTACGAAGAAAGACTTGACGAGCTTATCGCACATTATGGGATAAAAAATGCAGGAAAAAGAAGAGAAGTTTTTCCAAAGCTAAGCTAACCTATCACACCATACAAGCAAGAAGATATGGGTTTTTTGATGCTTATAGCTTTTATTTAAAAATTTTAAAATAGTTAAAGATATTGTTTTTAAATACAAGTGTCAAACTAAAATGTATAAATTATGATTATTTTTATAATTGTAAAAATTTATATCAAGATTTAGAAATTATAGTTTGGTAAAATATACAAAAATTATAGAGTTTATTAATAAATTCACACAATTTTTATGCGAATTTTTCTTTTATTTTTTAAGTTTTTCATCAACTTTTTGTAATAAACTTACCCTTATTAAAGTGCTATTTTTTAGTATTTAGAGATTATTTTTTAGGAAAATTTCCATGAAGATAAAATTTATTACAAAAAGAGATAAAAGCCAAGTTGTATTTGATATTTTTAAAATCAAAAATGCTATTTTTAAAGCAAATATCAACTCTACGGATAAAAAATTAGATAATGATACTTTAAACAAGCTATGTGATGAGGTTGTATCTTTACTTGATGAAAATCATACTCATGTAGAGCAAATTCAAGATAAAGTAGAAGAAGTTTTGATTAAAAATTCTTTAGTAAATACTGCAAAATCATATATCTTATATCGCCAAAAAAGAACGCAAATTCGTAATGCAAGCTATGATTTACTTAGTTTGTATGATGATTTAACCTTTAAAGATTCCAAAGATGCAGATTTAAAAAGAGAAAATGCCAATATTAATTCAGATAGTGCTATGGGTATGATGTTAAAATATGGTTCAGAAGGTGCAAAATACTATGTGGATGAGTGCATTTTACCAAAACACATAGCAAATGCACATAAAAATGGCGATATACATATACACGATAAAGATTTTTATATGCTAACGCAAACTTGTTGTCAGATTGATTTAGTAAAGCTTTTTGAAAATGGTTTTAGCACAGGGCATGGGAGTTTGCGTGAGCCAAATGATATAAGATCTTATGCTTCTTTAGCATGTATTGCTTTGCAAGCTAATCAAAACGAAATGCATGGAGGCCAGTCTATACCAAATTTTGATTTTGCTATGGCAAAAGGCGTGGCAAAGACTTTTCAAAAAGAGTATATTAATGCCATAAAAGCTTTTTTTGAGATAAAACTAGAGCAAAGCTTAGATGAAAATTGCTTTAAAAATGCTAATTTTCAAGCTTTTAGCGAAAAAAAATGCCTTCAAGAGCTTTTAAAACTTGGTTTAAACGCTGAAAAATTTTTAGAAAAAGCTAATGCCTATGCTTACAAAAGAGCATTAAATCAAACTCAAAATGCTACTTTTCAGGCTATGGAAGCTTTGGTGCATAATCTTAACACCATGAACTCAAGAGCAGGAGCACAAGTGCCTTTTAGCACACTAAATTATGGCACTGATACTTCATTTGAAGGACAAATGGTGATAGAAAATTTGCTTAAAGCTACTATGAAAGGTTTAGGAAATGGCGAAACGCCAATTTTCCCTGTGCAAATTTTTAAAATAAAAGAAGGTGTTAATTATAATGAAACAGATCCAAACTATAAGCTTTTTATGCTTGCTATAGAATGTGCTTCTAAAAGACTTTTTCCAAATTTTAGCTTTTTAGATGCAAGTTTTAATGCAAAATACTATAAAAAAGGTGATTATAATAGCGAAGTAGCTTATATGGGTTGTAGAACTAGAGTCATGGCAAATGTTTATGATGAGAGTAAAGAAATTACAAGTGGCAGAGGAAATTTAAGTTTTACGAGTATAAATCTTGTGCGTTTGGCTATAGAAGCTAAAGGAAATTTGGATTTTTTTTACTCGCTTTTAAAAGAAAAGTTAGAGCTTGTGTATGAACAATTACTTCATAGATATAAAATCCAGTGTTTAAAAAAAGTAAAAAATTTTCCATTTTTAATGGGCGAGGGTATTTGGATAGATTCAGATACTTTAAGAGAAAATGATAGCGTAGATAAAGTTATAGCTCATGGGACTTTGGCTATAGGCTATATAGGACTTTGTGAGAGTTTAATAGCTTTGATAGGTTCTCATCATGGACAAAGTCAAGAAGCAAGGGATTTAGGTTTGCAAATCGTGCGTTTTATGCGTGAATTTGTAGATGAAAAAGCACATAAAGATAAGCTTAATTTTTCTCTTATAGCTACTCCAGCTGAGGGTTTAAGCGGGAGATTTTTAAAGCTAGATCAAAAAAAATACGGTATTTTAAAAGGCATAACTGACAAGGAGTTTTATACTAATTCTTTTCATATTCCTGTAGATTTTCCTATTAGCATATATGAAAAAATTCAAATAGAAGCTCCATACCATGAGTTAAATAATGGCGGACATATTACCTATGTAGAATTAAACGGCGATGTGAGTAAAAATTTAGAAAGTTTTAAACGCATTATAAAATGTATGAAAGAAAGTAACATAGGCTATGGTTCGATTAATTTCCCATTAGATAGAGATCCAGTGTGTGGTTATAGTGGTGTGATAGATGAGTTTTGTCCAAAATGTCATAGAAAAGAAGATGATATTAAATTTGAGCGTATAAGAAGGATCACTGGTTATTTAGTCGGAACACTTGATCGTTTTAATGATGCTAAAAAAGCCGAAGTTTATGCAAGAATTAAGCACAATTTTTCTTAGACTAGCCGGTATTGAAAAAGAATCCATAGTCGATGGTTATGGTTTGCGTTATGTGATTTTTACTCAAGGGTGTCCTCATCATTGCAAAGGTTGTCATAACCCGCAAACGCATGATTTTAACAAAGGTTATTTGCAAGATTTGGCAAGCTTGTATGATGAAATTTGTAAAAATCCTTTGTTACAAGGTGTTACTTTTAGTGGTGGGGAGCCTTTTATGCAGGCAAAAAATTTAAGTATTCTAGCAAAATATATCAAGAATTTGGGGCTTGATATTACTATATATACTGGTTTTACTTATGAAGAATTACTTCAAAACAAGCAAACGAAAAAATTGCTTTTTTTAGCTGATATTTTGGTAGATGGAAAATTTATCCTAGAGCAAAAAGACTTATCTTTAAAATTTAAAGGTAGTGCTAATCAACGCATTATTGATATAGCAAAAAGCTTAGAGCAAGATAAAATAATACTTCTTGAAAAATAAAGAGTTATTTGGTCTTTTTTAATTTAACTATGCTAGAATATCTATAAATTTAAAACAAGGAGAACGATATGTTTGAGTTAAGAAGATTACCTTATGAAGTAGATGCTTTTGGAGATTTTTTAAGTGCAGAAACTTTCGCATTTCATCATGGCAAACACCACCAAACTTATGTCAATAACCTAAACAATCTTATCAAAGATACTGAATTTGCAGGAAAAGATTTAGTTTATATCATACAAAATTCAAGCGGTGGAATTTTCAATAACGCTGCTCAAGTGTATAATCATGACTTTTATTTTGACTGCATTAAACCAAAAACATGCTGTGGTTGTGGTTGTTCTTTAAGTGCTGAATTTAAAGCAGCAGTAGAAAAAGACTTTGGCTCTATGGAGAGTTTAAAAGAAGAATTTATCAAAGGTGCTACAGGAGTATTTGGTTCTGGTTGGTTTTGGCTAGTTTATAACACTCAAAATCAAAAATTAGAATTAGTGGCTACAAGCAATGCTGCTACACCTATCACTGAAGGTAAAATTCCACTTTTAGTAGTAGATGTATGGGAGCATGCTTACTATGTAGATCACCGCAATGTGCGTCCTGTATATTTAGAAAAATTTTATGCACATATTAACTGGGAATTTGTAGCAAAAGCTTATGAATGGGCTATTAAAGAAGGTATGAATTCAGTAAGTTTTTATGCAAATGAACTTCATCCGCTAAAGTAAAATTACAATCATCTCTTAGATTTTCTAAGAGATGATTTCTATCATTTTTATATTTAAATTTTATTTAAATTTATAATTTAGAATTCCTTGTTAAATACAAACCACACCAAAAATCCTAAATATATTTATATATATATGGGGGGGGGGAATGGATTTGGTGTAGTATTTGCTATCAAACTAACAAATATAAACCAAAGGAAAAATAATGTTTAAACAAGTTATTTCACGGGGGGGGGGTATTGATTCTAAATCAAACCAAACTTCATCTTTAACTAATTCTTTTAATTCGTTTGTTTTAAACAAACATATTACACATAATAATCTTTCTTTTACTAAAAAAACTTTTTTATCTTTAGCAACTATATCTTTTTTAGCTACCTGTGCTAATGCTAGTATTACAACTATTAATGATAAAGTTTCTAATGGTAGTATAACTATTGCTAATGCTAGAAGCAATATATCAAGAGATATTAGTGGTGGTGGTTGTAGTGGAACAATTTGTACTATAGAAACCACTCAAAATAATGGAGTAACTATAAGTGGTAATAATGGTGGAACTTTAACCATTACAGATAAGGGAAGTATAACTAATAATAATAAATATGGTAGTGGAGTTTTAATTAATGGCAGTGCTACTAATGTAAATATTAATAATAGTGGAACTATTGATTCTACAAATACAAATAATCAAAGTGGTAATGGTATTAGTGTAGAAGGAAATAACAATAATAATATTACTATAACTAATAGTGGAAGTATCAATAGTGGTACTTTTAATGGAATTGAAATTAAAGGTAGTAATAATACTATAAACAATCTTACCAATAGTGGAACTATAACTGGTAAAGGTAATGGTATAAGTGTTAATGGTAGCAACAATGTAATTAAAACTTTGGATAATAGTGGAAGTATAAAAAGTATCAACATTATTAATTCTGGTAATATTAATACATTAAATAATGCTGGAAGTATTGGATGGGTTAATGTGGTCAGGGGCACTATAGATAACTTTACTAATAATGGACAAGTAGCTGGGATAAAAGTTGAAGTTGCTACTATAAAATATATGAACAATCAAAAAGATATAATCTCTAGTGCAACTGATGGTATATTTTTACACGCTGGAACTATAGATAGGTTTGATAATTCAGGTGTTATTACTGGCAATCAAAATGGTATAAGATTGGAAAAAAATCCTTCTCAACTCTCTGGAACTATTAAAACTTTAAATAATACTGGTAGCATTATTGGGAAAAATGGTCATGGGATTAATGTAGCTGGAAGCAAGGATAGTTTACATACTTTAAATAATCAAGGCTATATTTATGGGAAAAATTCTGGGATTTATGTTAGTGGTCAATGGGGTATTGTTGGTAAAATAAGTACTATAAAAAATCAAGGAACTATTATAGGTAGTCAATATGGAATTAACTCGGTTAGTTTCAATGGTAAAGTTGCTTCAACTATTGAAAATATTTTTAATGAAGGAACAATATTAGGACAAATATCAGGTATCCACCTAAATGCCCATAATCAATACATTAATAATCATATCCTTCTACAAGGTCCTAATGCTCTCATAGCAGGTGGTAAAGCAGGCATACATAATAAAGGAACCATAGGTGTAAATAATAATGGAACTTCTGTAAATAATGGTAATGTTATTGACTTAAAAAATGGCGCAACCATAGCTAGCCTAAAACAAGAAAAAGATGCCCTAAAATATGATGAAAGTGGCACAGCTATACTTAATGAAGGAACTATCAAAGGTAATATCTCTTTAGATAAATCTTTCATTTATGGAAGTGTTTATAATAAAAACACCATAGGTGGTAATATATCTTTAAATAATAAATCTTATATTAGCTCTATAAACAATCAAAAAAATATTCAAGGCTCTATAGACTTAAAAGAACAATCTCACATTAATAGTATTTTAAATAATGGAACTATAGAAAAAGGAATAAGTCTTGATAAAAGTACTATAGGCTCTATAGAAAATTCAGGCATTATAGGTAATGGTGGTATTAAATTAAATAATGAAAGTAAAATAGGCTCTATTACAAACAATAAAAATGCTAAAACTGATTTAGATTTAAAAAACAATTCCATAGTAGATTTAGTAAAAAATGAAGGCACTATGGAAATAACTAAAGATGAAACTAGTTCTATAAATGCCTTTGATAATAATGGTAATTTATTAAGCAAATTTGAAAACAATAGTCAAATGCAAGCTATTATAAATAATAACAATGCTATTATGGAACAAGGCTTAGAAAATACTGGCTCTATAGCTGCTATTAACAATGCAGGAACTATAACAGGTATAAATAATACCTTTAATAAAATAACTAAAGATGATATAAAAAAAGGCACTATAGGCACTATAGTAAATACAGGCATTATAGGTAATGAAGCTAGTCCTTTAGCTACTCAAGATATTACTTATGGTATTAATAATAGTGGCACTATAGAAAAACTTATCAATTCTTCAGGAGATATTAACAATCCTAATACTGATAAAGATATTCATATATATGGTGGTATTAATAATAGTGGTTATATAGATATATTTAATACAGGTAATATTCATGGTGGTATTACCAATAGTGGAACTTTAATCCTTAGTAATGGACACATTCATTCTGGAAATGGTTCTACTCAAGCTTCTTGGCATGGAGGCTTTATAGGTAAAAATAACAATGGCTACCATATAGAAAACAATGACAATGGTAAAGTTAGTATAGATGGTTGGTATTTTAATGATTTAGAATACAAAGGAACTACTCAAGAAGATATAGCAAATAGATTAGAAAATGCCATTATAGTAGGTGGAAATAATATAGGTGGTATTAGTGCAGATAAAATCTATGTAAATACAAGTAAGTTAAAATTAAATACAATCTATGATGCTAATACTTTCTTTATTGATGAAAATGGTAAAGTAATAGGTGATAAAATAAACAATAATGCAGGTGTAAATGCTAATAACATACATAGCTTATCAGGAATTTATGACTTTTTAGGTTTAGGTGAAGGTCGATATATAGCTAATGTTAATGTATCAGAATTAAGTGGTAAAACTCTAGCTAAATCTATGGTATATTCAGCTAGATTAAGAAATATAAATATTTCTAATATATTAAGAGATACTACAGCTAAAAACTTCCAAACAGAATTTTCTCAAGTATTAGATATGGAATTATCTAAAAAAGGTGAAGCTTATGGTAATGATGCTGATTTATTAGCTGAATTAGAAGATATATTTATACCAAATAAAAATCCAAATGCAAAAAACCATTCTTTCTTAATTCCTTATTATAATCATTCATCTATTAAGATAGGAAATAGTGTAGGACAATTAAGTGCTAATACTACAGGTTTAATAGGTGGTTCTTTAAGAGAATTACCAAATGATTATGGTACTATAGGTTTTTATTTAGGTTATGAAGATGCTTCTAAAGAACAAGCCACTCAAAGATTAAAATTTGATGATAAAACTTATTATGGTGGTTTAACTTATTATGGAGTATTAGCAAGAGATGGTATAGATCAATACTATATTAGTGCTAGTACAAGATTTGATTATACTACAACAGATATAGAAAAAACTTATAAAAATATACCTGCTACTATAGAAAGTGATACTCAAACTTATGGTTATGGGATAGATGTAAAAGTAGGTGCTAATTATTATAATACCTTAGAAATAGCTAGAATAACTCCTGAAATTGGTTTGAGTTATTATGGTATGAGTAATAAAAACTTTAGCTTAAAACATATAGATGGTCTAAGAGAGCATTATTTAGCAGAACAATTTAACTTTATAGATGCAAGTGCTGCTTTAAAATGGTATAAACCTTGGAGTGATAAATTAAGATCAAATGTAACTATAGGTGCTATAGTAAATCTTTATGAAGATGCTAAAGGTAATTTAAGATTAGGTGCTAATCATTTTACTACAGAAGTACAAACTTCTAAGTATTATGGCTTTGGTCAATTAGGACTTTCTTATAATATAGCTAATAATGCTGATTTATCACTAAATTATGCAGGAGCATTTACATTTGATAATACTACCTCTCATACTATGTTTTTAAAACTAGGTTTATGGTGGTAATATACACACTAGCTATTTAGCTAGTGTGATTTTATTTGCCTAGAGTTTGCTTAAAACAAATTATAAGTAACAAAACAATCATTCTTTATAATAAATAGAGAATGATTAAGCTACAATAGCCTAAAAGCTTTTTGTGAAAAACATAAACTCCTTATTAAGCAAACTCGTTAAGTTAAGCAAGCTCTAGGGAGGTAAAATGGTGGGTGTGTGGGATTTTTACTAATTTTATTTAAAGAAAATAAATTTAAAATCATTCTTTTTTTACTTTTTAGTATTTTTACAAGTGTATTAGGTGTATTAACTTTAGTTTTTATTAATGAATTTTTATTAAAAGTTAATCTTGAAAATTCTAATATTATTTTATATTTTGTATTGCTTTTGCTTGTATTTTTTGCAAGTTCTTCTTTTGTGGAAATTGCTTTAAGTGCTTTTGGTCAAAGCTTTATTTTTAAAATGCAAAGAAGAGTTGTAAAACAAATTTTAGACACAAGTGTTTTGAGTATTTTAAACACTACTAAGGCAAAGATTTTAGCTTCTTTAAATAATGATGTGCGTAGCATTTCTTTTGGACTTTTAAGATTGCCTGAGTTTATACAATCAAGTGTTTTAATTATTTGTGTAAGTACTTATATAGCTTATCTTTCTTTAGAAATTTTCTTTTTGTGCTTGGTGTGGATAGTGTGTGTTTTTTTAGTGGATAATTTTTTGATGAGTAAGGTGTATTTTTATTTTAAAAATGCTAGGGAAAATGATGATGCCTTGCAAAAAAACTATCAAAACATTTTACAAGGTCATAAAGAGCTAATCCTTAATCCTTTAAGAGCAAAGCATTATTATGAAAATGAGTTTGAAAAAAATGCTCTGAAAAAGAAAAAAAGTTCTACTATGGGAAATATCTTACATATTTTATCTAATAACTGGAGTAATAGTGCTATGCTAGCTTTAGTGGGAGTGGAGTTTTATGTAGCATTAGCTTATGAACTTACAAATTTACAAAATGCTACAACTATAGCTTTAAGTGTGCTTTTTTTAAGAGCACCACTGGGGGCTATGATAGGAAGTTTTCCTACACTTATGATGGCAAAAATTGCTTTAGATAAAATTTCAAATTTAAATTTAGAAAACTATACTCATGAGTTTAAGTTTAGTCAAAACAAAAAAACTTGGCAAAAACTTTGCTTTAAAGATGTGTCTTTTGCTTATAATGAAAAATTTGCTCTAAAACCTGTAAATTTTGAGCTTAAAAAAGGTGAATGTGTATTTTTAATAGGTAAAAATGGTAGTGGTAAATCTACTTTTTCTATGATTTTAGCAGGGCTTTTTACAGATTTTAAAGGGGATATTTTTTTAGATGATGAAAAAATAACTTCAGAAAATATTTATGAGTATAGAAATCTAATTAGTGCAATTTTTAGTGATTTTCATTTATTTGAGTATGTTTTAGAAGATGAGAAATTTAGCAAAGAGGACTTAGCATACTGGCTTGAAATTTTAGAGCTAAATGAAAAAGTAGAGCTTGTAGAAAATACTTTTAGCACCATAAAGCTTTCAGCGGGACAAAAAAAGCGTCTAGCTATGCTTAATGCCTTGCTTGAAAAAAGGGATATTTTGATCTTAGATGAGTGGGCTGCTGATCAAGATCCTATGTTTAGAAAATTTTTTTATACTAGGCTTTTGCCACTTTTAAAGCAAAAAGGTGTTACTATATTTGCTATAACACATGATGATGTGTATTTTGATATGGCTGATAGAATTTTACTTGCACAAAATGGTGAAATTTGCGAATTAAAAGGCGATATAAAAGAGCTAGCAAAAAATGCAGTAGAAAAATTTTAAAGGAAAGATATGAAAAAAATACTAATTTTGTGTTTATTTTTAGGAGTAAGTTTGATGGCAAAAACTTTTGAGCTTGTAAAAGAGCCTGTTTTAACCACGCAAATGGTTGAAGGGATTTTGGATTTGGCTAAAAAAGAAGCAAGAAAAAATGGTTTTCATGTAAGCATTACTATAGTGGATAAATCCGGTCAAATCTTAGCAGTTTTAAGAGATGATAAGGCGGGTGTGCATACGATTAATGCTAGTTATAAAAAAGCTTACACAGCCACTTCTCAAAAAAGAGAAACAGCGATTATTTTTAAAGGTGTAAAAGAAGGTAAAATACCTGAAGATATTCGTTATTTAGATGATAAATTTTCTATTATGCCCGGTGGGGTGCCTATTTTTATAGATGGAGTTGTTGTTGGTGGTATAGGTGTGGGCGGAGCACACTTAGATGAGGATGTGAAGATAGCTAAAGCAGGGATAGCATTTTTACAATAGGCTTTGAAAATCAAGGCCTATTGTTGAGTTTTTGTATAAATTTCTTTTTCAATATCTATATAAAATTGTGCGATAGCCTTGTAAGCTTCCTCCCAAGCTTTTAGTGTAGCCTCATTTGCATTTAACACTACTTTAATAGCCTTTAAAAGACAAGCACCAACTATAGGGTAGTGTTCTTCTTTGACATTTAATTTTGTATGAGTGATAGCTACTTTATCAACAAAACTTCTCATATTTTCTAAATTTTCTACATTTTTAGCTGCCATTAAAATAGCCATAGCTAAAGCTTTTGGTTGTTCGCCTGAAGCTTGTTTTTCCATATTAAACATAGGTTTTACTTCAGGGTATTCTTCAAACATGATTTTATAAAATTCTTTAGTTAAAACTTCACCATTTTTTTGTAAAACTGGCACACAATCTTTGATGATTTGAATTTGTTCTTGAGTCATTTTTTCTCCTTTATATATTGTATTTTTGGTGATTATATAAAAATGAGAGAAAAAATATCTTGATTTATGTTAATTTTGTATCATTTTATTTTAAAATGATTATGTGTATCAATTTAAGTAAATATAAAGTGAATTATTAATATAATAATCCTTATCAATTTCAAAATTAAGGAAATTTATAAAATGAAAGCAAAAATAGTTTTACTATCTTTACTAGCAGCTATGAGTTTAAGTGCTCAAGAACTTACGATTTATTCTCATCGCCATTATGATTCTGATAAGGGAATTTTCAAATTATTTCAAGAAAAAACAGGCATTAGTGTAAATGTGGTGCAAGCTAAGGCTAATGAGCTTGCTAAAAGATTAGAAGTTGAAGGTAAAAATTCAAAAGCTGATTTGTTTATGACTGCTGATGCGGGAAATTTAGAACAAGTTCGTACAAATAATCTTTTTGTATCAGTTAGCTCACCTGAGTTAGAAAAACTTTCACCAAAAGAATTAAGAGGTAAAAACAACGAATGGTATGCTTTTACCACAAGAGCTAGAATTATCATCGCTTCTAAAGATAGAGTTAAAGATGGAGAGATTAAAACTTACGAAGACTTAACAGATCCTAAATTTAAAGGCAAAATTTTAGTAAGAAGTTCAAATAATGTTTATAATGTTTCTTTATTAAGTGCTATGATTGATACTTTGGGTAAAGAAAAAGCAAAAGAATGGGCTAAGGGTATAGCTGAAAATCTTGCTAGAACTCCAAAAGGTGGGGACCGTGATCAAATTCGTGCAATCTATGCTAAAGAAGGCGATGTAGCTATATCAAATAGCTATTATTTAGGGCATTTGGCAAATTCAAAAAATCCTAAAGATGTTGAAGCTGCAAATTCTGTAAAAGTGATTTTTCCAAATCAAGAAGATAGGGGAACTCATATAAATGTAAGTGGTATAGGTGTTTTAAAAACTTCTAAAAATCAAGAAGCAGCAATTAAATTCATAGAATTTATGCTTTCAAAAGAAGCACAAGAAATTTTAACAAATCAAAACTATGAGTATCCGGTTAATAAAGAAGTAAAACCTGCTAAAATTTTACAATCATGGGGTGAGTTTAAAATTGAAAAGCCAAATTTTGAAGCTTACTGGGGTAATGCTAAAGAAGCTTTGATGATTTTTGATGAAGTTCAATGGAAATAATTTTAAGGAAAAATAAAATTTGAAATTTTTAAGTTTAAGGTGGTCTTTTATCACCTTTTTTTTCTGTAGTTTGATTATACTGCCTATACTTGCTATCATCTTACACATTCCTTTTATAGATATTAATACCTTAAAACATTTGAGCAAAAATGTCTTGCCACGATATATTTTTGGTAGTGCTTTTATATTGTTTGGGACTTTAGTGCTGTGTTTGATTATAGGTTTAGTAAGTGCTTATTTGATCGCCTTTTATAAATTTTTTGGCTCGAAATTTTTCGAATGGATTTTGATTTTACCTTTGGCTATACCTTCTTATGTAATGGGTTTTGTTTGGATTGATTTGTTTGAATTTCAAGGTTTAATCCCTACTTTTTTAGGTGTTGAAAAGCGTATAGATATCATGAATGCTTATGGGGTAATTGTGATTTTATCTTTTGCACTTTATCCTTATGTGTATTTTTTTGCTAAAAATACCTTTGCTTATGGGCTTGGAAATATCATCTTAAGTGCTAAAATACTTAAAGCATCTAATTTAAAAACATTTTTTAAAGTAATTTTACCATTTTGCCGTGTGGGTATAGTAGGGGCTTTGCTTTTAGTGGCTATGGAGGTTTTAAGTGATTATGGTTTAGTAGCATATTTTGGTGTAGATACTTTTAGTGCAGGGATTTTTAGGACTTGGGGAAGTGGTGGTGATGAAGTTAGTGCTATAGCTTTAAGTGTGGCTTTGCTTGTTTTTATCGCGTTTTTAATGCTTTTTGAAAAAATTCAAAGAGGAAAAAAGACTTTTGTGCAAAATATTTTTATAACAACTCCCAAAGAAGAATTAAAAGGATTTAAGGCATTTTTGGCATTTTTTTGGTGCTTTTTAGTGGTATTTTTAGCTTTTATAGTGCCTATTATATGGCTTGTTTATTGGGCTGGATTTGATTTTATACAAAATTTAAGAAATGCCTTAACACCTGCATTTTATAGTCTTAGCGTAGCTTTGATAAGTTCTTTTTCTATAGTAATAGTGGCATTTTATCTGTGTTTTGTTGTGCGTTTAAATGATACAAAAGCTTCTAAAATTATGCTTTGGCTTACTACTTTGGGGTATTCTTTACCTGGAGCTGTAGTAGCTGTAGGGATTTTGGTGATTTTGGGTGTGCTAAATTATATCTTTGATTTTTTGTCTTTTGAATATGCGGTTGGAGGTGGATTTTTAGTTTTATTTTTTGGATATTTTGTGAGATTTTTAGCTTCAGGGATTTTTGCAACTCAATCAGGCTATGAGAAAATTTCAAAAAATATAGACTATGCAAATTTAACCTTAAAATCAAAACCATTTAAAATTTTCACTCAAATTCATTTTCCTTTGATGAAGCATTATTTGGCTTTGGCTGTGGTGATAATTTGTGTAGATATTTTAAAAGAATTGCCTATTTCAACTATACTTTCACCTTCAGGTTTTCAAACGCTTTCATCACTTGTATTTGCTTATAGTGAAAATGAGTTAATTTACAATGTTTCTTTGCCATCTTTAATTATAGTGTTATTTGGGATTATCCCTACATTTTTAATGCATTATTTGCAAAATAAAAACAACCAAAAAGGACAATAATGGAAATCTTAAAAATTGACAATCTTTACAAATCTTTTGGAAAAACAGAGGTTTTAAAAGGAATTTCTTTGAGCTTAAAAGAAGGTGAGATTGTCAGTATTTTGGGAGAAAGTGGCTGTGGTAAGAGTTCTTTGCTCGGTTGTATAGCAGGTTTTTTTGAAATCAATGATGGTAGTATTTATATAGGGGGTAAACTGGTTGCTTCCAAGGGTGTGTATCTAGCCCCGCAAGAGCGTGATGTGGGGGTTTTGTTTCAAGATTATGCTTTATTTCCACACTTAAATGTAGAAGAAAATATATGCTTTGGTATAAGCTTTTTAAGCAAAAACGAGCAAAAGCAAAGACTTGATGAAGTTTTAGAAATTTTAAATTTAAATACGCTTTTAAAACGCTATCCAAATGAACTAAGCGGCGGACAAGCTCAAAGGGTAGCACTAGCAAGAACCATAGTCGCAAGACCAAAAATCATACTTTTTGATGAGCCTTTTTCAAATTTAAATCATACTTTAAGCGTTAAAATGCGCAAAGAAATCAAAAATATCTTAAAAGAGCACAAGCTTAGTGCTATTTTTGTTACGCATGATAAAGATGATGCTTTTTATTTATCAGATAATATTGCTTTGATTAAGGATGGGAAAATTTTAGACTATGGAAGTGCTAAAGAGCTTTTTTATAAGCCTAAAAATATAGATAGTGCTTGCTTTTTGGGTGGGGCATTTTTTATAGATTCAAATACAATTTTAGATGAGAATTTTAAAGCATATTTACAAAGTAAAAACGGCATTTTACGCCCTAATGATATACAAATTTCAATAACACAAACTCCCTTAAAAGCTAGCGTTTTAGAATGCGTGTTTTATGGAGATTTTTATGAGATAAGTGTGAGTTTGGAAGGGCATATTTTTAGTATTTATCATCATAAAGAGCTTAGTAAAAATGATGAAATTTATCTTAAATTAAGCGAAACAAAAGAGTTTTAAATCATAAATTTAATAAAGTTTATATTAAATATCTTATAAAATATAAACTTTAAAGGTTTAAAATGATACTTACAAATAAACTTGGTATAAAAAATCAACTAGAATTGGCCAAAGAAGAAAGAATAAGCAAACTAAAAGCGAAAGCTTTATTTGAAAGTGGTTTTTTAGATACATTAAAAGCAGGAAGTTTTGAAAGCTTAAGGATAATTCATCAAAAATTATTTGAAGATATTTATGATTTTGCAGGAAAAATAAGAGAGGTAAATATTTCAAAAGGAAATTTTAGATTTGCTCCTGCTGTTTATTTACATGAGGCAATTAAAAAAATAGAACTCATGGAGCAATCTTGCTTTGAACAAATTGTAGAAAAATATGTAGAAATGAATGTAGCTCATCCTTTTAGAGAAGGAAATGGCAGAAGCATGAGAATTTGGCTTGATTTAATACTTAAAAAAGAGTTGAAAAGGGTGGTTGATTGGAGTTTGATAGATAAAGATGATTATATAATGGCAATGCAAAGAAGTCCTATTAAAGATGTAGAGATAAAAATTTTACTTCAAAATGTTTTGAGTGATGATATTTATAGTTTTAATATTTTTGCAAGAGGGATTGACGCAAGCTATTATTATGAAGGATATACACTCTATAAAACAAAAGAGCTTTTTAGTTAGAATAGTGATCAACAATATTTCCCTTTTTATTAATATAAAATGAATCTTCGTCTAATTTAACCTTAGAAATACCTTTGCTAAAGTTCATAACATTATCATATATAGGTTCTATTACAAATTCTCCGCTTCTATCTATAAAACCCCATTTGCCATTTATCTTTACCCCAGCTAATCCTTCACTAAATGAACCCCATTCATCAAATTTAGGTTCTATTACAAATTCTCCGGTTTTATCTATATAACCATGTTTGCCATTTATCTCTACTCCAGCTAATCCTTCGCTAAATGATCCCCCGTTATCAAATTTAGGTTCTATTACAAATTCTCCGGTTTTATTTATATAACCATGCTTATTGTTTATTTTAACTCTTGCAAATTCCTCATTAAAGTCCACAGCACTATCAAATATAGGTTTAGTTATGATTTTTCCGCTTATATCTATAAAACCATATTTTCGGTTTAATTTAAATTTTGCAACTCCTTCTTTAAAGTCACCAAGTCTATCAAAATTATTCTCTATTATAATCTCTCCACTTTTATTTATTAAATAGTGTTTTTGATTTAATGTTGCTTTTGCCAATCCTTCGTGAAAATTTTCAATATTATCATATATGGGTTCTATTACAAACTCCCCATTTCTATCTATAAATCCCCATTTGTTATTTAATTTGACTTTAGCTAATCCACTATTAAATTCTCTTGCATCATCAAATTTAATATCTACTATAACTTTTCCACTTCTATCTATAAAACCCCATTTTCCAAATATTCTAAATCCAGCAGATCCTTCATTAAAACTAAGAATATTATCGCAAATAGTTTCCAATATAAATTTTCCGTTTCTATTCACAAATCCTATTTTATTGTTTAACAAAACACACCCTAATCCTTCATTAAAAGTTCTACAATCATCAAATTTAGGTTCTATTGCAAATTCCCCGTTTTTATCAATATATCCAGCTTTACCATTTAATCCCACTCCAGCTAATCCTTCATTGAAGCTTACAACTTTGTTGTATATAGGTTTTATTATAAAATTTCCGTTTTTGTCTATAAAACCCCATTTGTTATCCAGCATTACACCTGCCAAGCCCTCGCTAAAATTTATGACTTTGTTGTATTTAGGTTCTATTGCAAATTCCCCGTTTTTATCAATATATCCAGCTTTACCATTTAATCCCACGCCGGCTAATCCTTGGCTAAATTTTTCACAATCATCAAATTTAGGTTCTATTACAAACTCCCCATTTTTATCTATAAATCCCCATTTGTCATTTATCTTTACGCCGGCTAATCCTTGGCTAAATTTTTCACAATCATCAAATTTAGGTTCTATTACAAACTCCCCATTTTTATCTATAAATCCCCATTTGTCATTTATCTTTACGCCGGCTAATCCTTGGCTAAAATTTTTTATATTTATAAAATTGAAATTTATAGCAATTGTGATCATTTTATTTCCTTTTTTTATCGCGTTTTAGATATATTTTATTTTACAATTTAAACTTTTAAAGTATCTGTAAAAATGAGATAAACTATGCAGAGAAAATAAAAATTTAAATTAAAACGCAATTTTTTAAATTGGTATTTTAAAATATTATTGTCGTGAATTTTGTAAATAAAGTGTTGTTTTTAAAAATATTTATTAGTGTTTATTATTATAAATTATTTAACAAAAAATATATAAATTTTTATATTAAATAAATTTATTTTCTGCAAATGCTAGTTAATGTGATAAAATAAGTATTTAGTCTAGCTTAAATGGAATTAAATATGGAAAAACTTGCAGGAGAGTGGAAGTACGGTGTAGCTTTAGATTTGCATACAATATCTAGCACTAAAGATCAGTTTGGAAATTTTATCAACCAATATACACAAATAGGAGAAATTCTTCATGATATCAAATATGGTAATTTCTCAATAGAACAAAAGAAAAACATGGGTTTACAATTAGCGCAAATAGCAACAAATTTCATAAAAAAACTTTTAGTTTTTCCTTATTTAAATGTTATTATTCCAGTTCCATATTCAAAGGAAAGAGAATTCCAACCTTTGTATTATATAACATACATGATATCTAAATTGACAAATATTCCAGCTGATTTTAATTATATTAATAAAACAAGACATGTGAAAGAATTAAAATCTATAGCTAGCTTGGAAGATAGAAAAAAAGAATTGGAAAATATTTTTAAAGTTGATTTAAGATATAAAAATAAAAAAGTATTACTTTTTGATGATTTATATAGAAGTGGAGCAACATTAAATGAAATTACAAATACACTTTATAAACATGGAAAAGTTGATAATGTTTATGTTGTCACACTAACAAAAACAAGGAAAAATAAATGAAAATTTTTATATGCGGATCTATTTCAATTAAAAAGTTAAGCGATAGTTCGATTAAGAATTTAAAAAATATCATGCAAAAGAATTATACTGTTTTAGTTGGAGATGCTCTTGGTGTAGATTTAAACATCCAAAAATTTTACAACGACAATGAGTATAACAATGTTGTTGTATATCACATTAATGATTTTCCAAGAAACAAAATTTGTGACAAATTTCAATCTAAGAAATGTAACTTTGATGAAAAACTTGAAGATAAAAATAATAAAGAAAGAGAAAAGCAAACATTTAAAGATGAGAAGATGGTTCAAGATTGTGATTTCTTTTATTGTATATGGGATGGAAAAAGTAAAGGTAGTTATACAAATATCAAAAAAGCAATTGATTCTAAAAAAACATTTATAAAAATAGAATGTGATGAGAAAGAATATGTGTATTATAACAATGGAGCGATAAACAATAACAGCTATACACTAACTATGCTAAAAAATAAAATTGATGAAATATTTGAAAAAAACAATGGATATTCATTAAAGGAAGTTTTTGACATTCTAAAAGAAGAAAATGCGCAACACAAAATCAAATTTGATGATTTCAAAAAAAATTTAGTGAAAGCTAAGCTTTTAGAGGTTCTTGAAAAAGATAAGAAGGTTGTTTATTGTCCGGTAGAAAAGAGATATGGAATAGAAAATTTATATAAAGGAAAACCATCGTCTTATAGATATACAGGTGAATTTATTGATTTAGCTCGCAAGGTTTTTGATGTCAACTATAAAGAACCATCGTTATTTAGTTGTTAAATTTACAGCATATTCTTAATTTTTTAAGACTGCTTTATTTTTTAGCTTTACAAGTTTTTTGTTAGATTATAATCAATGCTATTTGTAGATTTCTTTGACATAATTATTTTCATAAAAATATTGATATTTATATTTTATTTTTAAAATACAAAATTTGCTAAAGATTATAAAATAAAGTAAAATCACAGCAAAAAAAGGAAATAAATGATTAGTGTAGAATTAATAGAGCATATTTTTAAAGCTGCTTCTATATCAAGATGGAATGATTATCCCAGAATGACAAATTTAGTCGAGCTTGATAAACAAGCGCATAAATTTATCATTGCTTATTTCATTGCTAAAATGGAAAAAGATGTCAATATGCGCTTTATCATAGAAGCTGGGATTTTTGAGTTTTTAAGTAGGGTAGTAGTGACTGATATACGCCCTGATGTGTATCATGAGATAACGCGTGCAAAAAATGAGCAAGTAAGTGCTTGGGTGTTAAGTAAAATCGCACCGATGATTCAAGATATAGAAAATGGTGCGTTTTTAAAACGCTATGAGCTTTTTTTACAAGGTAAAGATTATGCAAAAGAAAGGCTTATTTTAAAAGCTGCTTCGTATTTTGCTACAAGATGGGAGTTTAATATAGTTTATCAAACTAGCTCATTTTTAAGTGATATTGATGAGATTAAGGCTAAAGTTGAAGAAGAATTAGAAGATTATTATGAATTAATCGGAGCAAGAAAAATAGCTCTTAATCAAAAAATTTCTAAAATAATCGATCTAAGCGGACGCTTGCGTTTTCAAAAAAGATGGGCACAAACTCCAAGAATTCCTGAAACCGCGGTTTTAGGACATATGCTTGTGGTGGCTATTTTGTCTTATTTTTATTCTTTAGAAGTAAAAGCATGCGATGGTAGAATAGAAAGCAATTTTTATTGCGCTTTGTTTCATGATTTACCTGAAAGTTTAACTAGAGATATCATCTCTCCGGTAAAATATGGCATAGATGGTTTAAATGAAATCATCAATGAATATGAAATGAAGCTTATTAATGAGAGAATTTTACCTTTTATACCGCTATCTTTTAGAGAAGAATTTAGCTATATACTTGGTATTAGAGAAGGACAGAATGAAGAAAGTGCCTTTGTAAAAAATGAATTTGAAAATCGTATTTTTAATAACAAGCCAAGTGTTTATAGTGGTAGTTTAGATGCGGTTAATGAGGATCGTTTTAAGGCTATAGATGGAAAAGCTTTGAAATATTGTGATAAGTTAGCAGCTTTTATAGAGGCAGCTTTGTCAATTAGTTATGGAGTAAAGTCTAAAGAATTAGAAAGTGGTTTTACTGGAATGTATGAGTATTTTAAAACAAACCCGACTATTAATGGGGTAAATTTCTTTAGAATTTGTGAGGATATTAAAGGATATTTTAAACTTTAAAACCCTCTCCCAGATAACTGCGGCACACACTAAGTCTAAGTGCTCTGCTGTGTTCCCACCCTGAAGCGGTGCTTAAAAATAGCATTGCACAGGTCTAAGAGAAGGCAGTCAAAATAATACCTTAAAATATCTTAAAAAACATTGAGGTGAAGTATGTTAAGTATATTTGCAAATTTTTTATCTAAATTTAGAGAGTTTTTTGTACCTAGTCATTTGTCTTTAGAATTTAGAGCAAAATCTTTTGCTGCTATTATTGTGGCAAATAAAAATATAAAAGCTGAAATTTGGCAAGTTTTATCTGATATTGCAAGCGAGGTTTACCCTAATGATAAAAGCAGACAAGCTATTTTAGTGCAAACTTCTAAAGAATATGTAGATAGAGTTTTAAAAAATGAACTTAGCCTAGATTCTTTACTTAAAAACATTGCCTTGCTTTTGAAAAAAAATCCAAGGTATGCAAAGAAAATTAACTTTAATAGACTTGAGCGTTTGATAGATAAAAACGAGGAAGAATCTTTAATACAGCTTAGGGTATATGAATTTTTCGAACAAGAAATAAAATACATTTTAGAGCAAGATCAAAAAATACCCAATCAAGTAGAAAACGCTAATAATTAGCGTTTCATATTGATTGCTTTTTGTATCATTTGATCAGCTGTTGTAATGCTTTTACTACTTGAGTCATAAGCTTTTTGTAAAGTAATTAAATTTACAAATTCTACAGATAAATCTACATTAGATTGTTCTAATTTACTACCTTCAAATTTAGCAGTGCTAAATGTTCCATTATCATTTAATAAAAATGTTGGATTGCCACTATTGCCAGTTTGACCATAGAGATTTTCCCCTAATTTTTCTAATCCTTGCTCATTCATAAAGTTAAATAAAGCAATTTTTGCCATAGCTATTTGATCCCCATTTGTAAAGGTGGCTATTATAGTTCCATCTGTATTGATAGAATAATTATTTAAAAACCCCTCACCTTTGCCATCTGTTTGTGTATGCACCGAAGGTTGTTTATTTTTTAGAGCATGAAGACCATCATAACCTGAATTTGGTATATTTGGATCATAATAAGAACCAAGATTTATTTTTACTTGAGTTCCGTTATTATCTACTGAATTTAGGGTATTTGAGATCAAAGCTCCAGCTTCGTTAAATGTGATTAAACCTTCGGTTGTTCCACCTATTTTATTACCATCATTATCATATACTTGAGCGACTGCTTTGTATTCTAAATTTGTTCCATTTTGAGGTAAAACTCTATCTAATTTAACTCTAACCCAACTAATGGAACCATCAGGATTTATTAATTTTGCAGAAAGTTCTGAGCTATCAGCTACTTCTTTTTCTACGCTTAAATGAGATGATTCTAATTTGGCTGTTTCTAAATCTACTTTATCTAATTTTTGATTATCTATGCTAAAAGATAAATTTTCATCTAAAGTAGCTTGTAATGTTTGACTAGCACCTTTTTCATCTGTAATTTTAAAATATATGGTATCACCAGGCTTTAAACCATAAATTTGCTCATCTTTTACACTACCTGAAATTTTTACACTATCATCTTCATTTTTAATAAATTCAAATTTAGAAACATCTACATCTACATTTACCGCTTCTGTTTTGGTGCTTGTGTCTAAATTTCCACTCCAAGTGATATTTTGTGTTGGCTGAGGTGGCAAATAAAGATTTTTAGGTACAGAAATAGGTCCTTGAGTATTAACTCCACCTATTTGAAAATTCTCTCCAGGTGTTCCACTCCAAGCTGTGGTAACTTTTTGCCCCATAACTTGACCAAACATATTAGAAACCCTATCGCTTAGCTGAATTTCTTTTAAAGATGGGTTCATTGTGCCAAGCACATAATTACCATTTGAATCTACTAAAAAGCCATTTGCATCAGGCTTAAATGCCCCATTTCTAGTATAATAAACGCCATTTCCATTACTTACACCAAAAAAACCTTTACCAGTAATTGCTACATCAAATTCATTATCTGTAGATACTATAGGTCCTTGTTCAAAAATATCATTTATAGAACTCGCTACACTTCCATAGCCACTTTGACCTTTATTATACGATTGTGTTGTTATTGTGCTATAAAATACATCTTTAAAAGCTACATCGGAGTATTTAAACCCAACCGTATTAACATTGCTGATATTATGAGCGGTATTATCGATACTATAACTTTGAGATTTTACTCCATTTACTCCATTATAAAATGCTGTAAACATATTTTATCCTGTAATTTCTTTAATATCTTCCCATTTAACCCAGCTACCACCCATGCCAACCAAGGCTTCGCCATCTTCAAATTTAACCCCAGTAATAGGATAAGCTCCATAGGTTGAATTTACTGTTGTTCCATCTTCACCTATATAACTTGCTCTTACATAGTATTTTCCAGATGGAACCGGGTTGCCACTATCATCTGTTCTATCCCAAACAATTTGCTTCATGCCAGCACTCATATCTTTAACACTCATTGTTCTTACAGGATCACCAGCTTCGTTATAAATTGTAAATGTTACAGGCTCGCTATCTGATTTATAAGCTGAATCGATTTTAGCTGTTTTTATATCAACACTTGGAGTATGTCCTATAATCTTAAAGCTTTGATCTTCTCCAACCACTGCTTGAACTGTTTCTTCTTGGCCTTTATCATCTTTTAATTTAATGTGTATAGTATCTCCAGGTTTTGCTACTTCTTTATCCACTTTACCTGTAATATCTAGCTTATCTTCACCATTTTTCTTTAATTCAAATCCCTCTGTATCTATATCTGTTTTCTTTCCTTTTTGAGGCTCTTTTGGTAGGTACATATTGATTTGGAATTGTATATCATCATCTGCTACTATGAGATAGTTATCTTTTACGGTTGCAAGTTTTCCAACTGCTGCTAATGCACTCATTCCAGTACTTGCTGCAATAGAATTTTGTAATTTTGTCATTGCATTAACAAGTTGAGTCATAGTTTTATTGGTATTATCTTGCATTTCAAGTGCTGAAAGCTGTGCTGTTTGAGTAAGCATTTTTTCTGTATCCATAGGATCAGTAGGATCTTGATGTTGAAGTTCTATTAAAAGAAGTTTCAAGAAAGCATCTTTATCAAGTTCTGCTTTAGGATTTGTAACTAATCCATCGTTACCTTGCTCAATATGAGAATCATCTTTTGTATTTTTAATATCTCTTGTATTAGCAGTGGAAGGATTTTGAGAATTTCTTGCACTAGCTGCTAAAGGACTTTGAGCGTCTCTTGTGTTTGTAGTCAAAAGACTTTGTAAATTTTGTGTGTTGATATTTGACATAAAAATCCTTTTTTATATGTTTTTAAAGCTTTAAGCAAAAAATATTCCATTTAGAAATATTTTGCTAAAACCATTTCTAAGCTTGGCTTTTCTTGAATTTCTTTTTCAAAATTCACCTTATCCTCTTTGTTATTATTGTTCTTTTGTTTTTGCGGATTATTTTGTTCTTTTCTTTCCTGGTTATTAAAGTTCATTTCCAAATTTGTAAAACCCATATTCACAAGAGTGTTTTTAAATTCAGCTTGATGTTGTATGAAAAGGTTTAAAGTATTTTGATTAGAATTAAAACTGATATTTAAATTTGAGCCTCTTTGAACTAAAGTTACCTCTACTTCTCCGAGATTATGTGGGTTTAGAGTTATGCTAAATCGGGTTATAGGTGCTTTATAACTTTCTAATTTCTCTTTAAACTCTTGGGCAAAATCATTGAATGTTTCTTTTATAGGAATATTTTGATTTTTTACAAAATTATTGGAAATTCTATTCATTTCTTTTATGTAAGAATTTAAATTTTCTTCACCATTGTCATTTTCATCTTTTGTAAATTCTTTAGTGTTTTTAAAAATATCACCGAAGTTATCTGTGGTTTGGATATTTTTTTCTATTTTCAATTGTTTTTCTTGAGGAGCTAATAAATTTTCTAAATTAATTTTTAAATCTTGATTTTGGTTTTGTAAATTTTGGGTATTTTTTATGTTTATTAGTTCGGTTTTTAAATCTTTTGAATTTTCTAAGACAGAACTTATTTTTTTACTAAAACTATCTTCGCTAGTGGTTAATTTTTCATTTTTCAATATTTCTTTAAAATCTATTTTTTCTTTATTTTTAATTTCCTTTTTTAAGTTGGAGTTTTGAGTGAGAGAGATAAGTTCTATATCGTTTAGTTTTTCATTTTTTAGCATCTCTTTAAATTCTAATTTTTCCTTGCTTTTAATTTCTTTTTTTAAGTTAGTGTTTTGGGTAAGATTAACTAGTTTTATATCATTTAGCTTCTCGTTATATTTAGTTGCTAATTTTATATCTTTTTCATTTTGAATTGGATTTTTTTCTGTTATATTTTCTTTAAAAATTGTATTTTGGAAATTTTCTTTTGATTGTATTTTTATATCTTTTTTTGGAAGCTCTATATTCTTTAGAGTAGATGTGAGCAAAGAGGTGTTATTATTTTCTTTATTTTTTGACTGGATATTTTTTACATTATAATCTTCTTGTAAAAATTTAGAAATTTTTTGATTAACTAAATCTTGAAATATATTAGTATTGTTTTGTTTTATAGGCTCAAAAAATCCTTTTTTATCAAGATTTGGAAAAGATTCTTTGATATTTTTAATTTGTTCGAATTTAATATTTTTAACATTTAATCCAAGATCTTTTGCAATACTTAAAAGCTCACCAATATTTTTAACATTTTTTAGTTTATTTATGTTTTTTTCAAGAGTTAAAATAGCAGTATTGTCTTTTGTAAGTTTGTTTAATTTTATATCTTTGCTATCTTTTTGTAAAACTTCTAATAAAGAAAGTATCTGTATAAAACTAGCACTTTCAAAGAGTTTTGTAGCATCTTTATTATCTAGTGGTAGTTTATCATTGATAATGTTTTCTTTTAAACTTTTATCATTTGTTGTATTCTCTTTTTTTGGAGTTTTAAAATTTTTTGGCAAGCTTCCATCTTTTTCGTTAATAGCCTGCAATAAAGAATTTAAAAATTCTTCCCCATCATTTTGCGAATCTAAACTTGCTTTATGAGAAGTTTCGTTTTTAGGTGCGATGCTTAGTAAATTTAAAGCATCGCTATTTTGTACATTTGACATTAATTAACCTACTAAAAAATTATTTCTTGCTAAATTTGGAAATAAATTTTGTAATTGTGAAGTACAATCAAGTTTTAAATTTTCATGAGAAATATTAAAGTTTTTAAAAATTACTAATAATTCTTCTATGTTTTTAGCATTTAAAACTGCATTTTCATTGTGTGTATCATCTAAAATTTCACTTACTTTGCTTGAAAGTTTTGCATAATTTAATTCTTTTTCTTCTTTTGAGTTTATAACTTCTAAATAATTTAAAAGTTCCATAAAGTGCTTACTATTTAAAACTGAAGTTCCTTGTTTTTCTAAGTTAGCATTAAAGATTTGAGCGTTTAGGTTTGACATATTTTTCTCCTTAAAAATAATTCTTACCAAGACAAAAGCAACAAGTGTTCCAAATTCTTAATCTAATTTTTTAAGCATTTTTCATATATAATATTAGATTATAAATTTTAAGATTTTGGAGAAAAACTTGGATAATATTAGAAATATAGCCGTTATAGCTCATGTTGATCATGGTAAAACAACAATGGTAGATGAGCTTTTAAAACAATCAGGAACTTTTAATGAGCGTGAGCAAATAGCAGAGCGTGTAATGGATAGTAATGATATAGAAAAAGAAAGAGGTATTACCATCCTTTCAAAAAATACTGCTATTAATTATAAAGGTACAAAAATAAATATCATAGATACTCCAGGCCATGCTGACTTTGGTGGAGAAGTTGAGCGTGTTTTAAAAATGGTAGATGGAGTTTTGCTTTTAGTTGATGCACAAGAAGGAGTTATGCCTCAAACTAAATTTGTTGTAAAAAAAGCTTTATCTTTAGGTCTTAAACCTATAGTTGTTATTAATAAAATAGACAAACCTGCAGCAGATCCTGAACGCGTAATCAATGAAATTTTTGATCTTTTTGTGGCTTTAGAGGCAAATGATGAACAACTTGATTTTGCGGTGGTATATGCAGCTGCTAAAAATGGCTATGCAAAACTTGCACTCGAAGATGAAAGTAATAATATGGAGCCATTATTTAAAACTATACTTGAGCGTGTACCTGCACCAAGTGGTAGTGATGAGAATCCTTTACAACTTCAAGTTTTTACTCTAGGTTATGATAATTTCGTTGGTAAGATAGGAATTGCAAGAATATTTAATGGAAAAGTAAAGAAAAATCAAAGTGTTATGCTTGCTAAAGCAGATGGATCTAAAATTAATGGAAGAATTTCAAAGCTTATTGGCTTTATGGGTCTAGAAAAAATGGATATTGATGAAGCAGGAACAGGCGATATTGTAGCAATTGCTGGTTTTGAAGCTTTAGATGTAGGAGATAGTGTTGTAGATCCAAACAACCCAATGCCTCTTGATCCTTTACACATAGAAGAGCCAACTTTGAGTATAGTATTTTCAGTAAATGATGGACCTTTAGCAGGAACTGAAGGCAAACATGTAACTTCAAATAAGATTGCAGAGCGTTTAGAAGCTGAAATGAAAACTAATATTGCGATGAAATATGAAAGCACAGGTGAGGGTAAATTTAAAGTAAGTGGAAGAGGTGAGCTTCAAATTACCATCTTAGCTGAAAATATGCGTAGAGAAGGCTTTGAGTTTTGTATGGGAAGACCTGAAGTTATTGTTAAAATAGAAGATGGAGTTAAAACCGAACCATTTGAACATTTAGTGATTGATGTGCCTGATGATTTTACTGGGGTAGTGATAGAAAAATTAGGTAAAAGAAAAGCAGAAATGAAAACTATGACTCCAACAGGAGATGGTCAAACAAGACTTGAGTTTGAAATTCCTGCGCGTGGGCTCATAGGATTTAGATCACAATTTTTAACAGATACTAAAGGTGAAGGAGTTATGAATCATAGCTTTTTAGAGTTTCGTCCATTTAGTGGAGCTGTTGAAAAAAGAAATAACGGCGCGTTGATTTCTATGGAAAATGGTGTTGCACTAGGATATTCTTTATTTAATTTGCAAGATAGAGGGGTGTTATTTATCGATCCTCAAACTAAAGTTTATACAGGTATGATTATAGGTGAGCATTCTCGTCCAAACGACTTAGATGTTAATCCTATCAAAGGTAAAAATCTAACCAATGTTAGAGCAAGCGGAAGTGATGATGCAATTAAGCTCGTCCCACCTAGGAAATTAAGTCTTGAAAGAGCATTAGAATGGATAGAAGAGGATGAGCTTGTAGAAGTTACTCCGCAAAATATTAGAGTTAGAAAAAGATATCTTGATCCTACTCAAAGAAAAAGAATGGAAAAGGCTAAGTCTTAATGGATTTTGAAGCCATAAGACAAGCTTTAAATAAAAGGCTCAAAGCTTTGCAAATTTTAGCATTTGCTGAAGCTTTGGTTGTATTTTTTCTTGCTTTTCAATTTAGCAAGGATGTGATTATATCTTTATTTTTTGCCACTTTAGCAGGAGTTTTATTTTTTAGAATTTTAGGTAAAAAGCTTATGTGGGGACGCGATGAGCTTGTATTTAAAATGTGTGAAGAATTTTTAAAACAAAACAATGCTAAATTTGACAAACAAGGTTTTAGTCAAAAAGACTTTGAAAAAATTGCTTTTGATTTTTCTTTAAAAACTTATCATTCTCAAAATTCTTTTATTTTTGATGATTTTAGTCTTTATGATGTGAAATTTAAAGATGAATTTGGGAATTTCTTTTGCGGGGTTTTGCTTTATAGTAAGAAATTAAAAGAAGACATTAGCTCAAATGAAAGTATTTTTAAAAAAGTAAAAGATAAAGAATTTTCCACACAAAGAGTATTGAAAAAAGATGATTATTTACTCATTGCAAGTTTAAAAAATCCTTTTTTTGCTGATTTAAAAATACCAAGCGAGTTAAATTTTAAACTTTTTAGAGCTAATTTAGAAAAAATTCAAGCATTAATAAGCAACTAAATACTTTCGTTTAGTTGCTTTCTTCTATTTTGGAAAGATTTTTTATTTTTAATTCTTCATTTTTACCCATTAAATCTTGTATAGTTTGAATTTGTTCTTTTGAAGCCTGTGTGGTTTCTTTTAAAACTATCCATGTGATTTCTTGATTACAAGGTTTATTAAGTTTATTTTTAAAAGTATAAAAAGAATTAGTATTATTTGGTAATAACTCATCAGCACTTAAACCTTGTACATAAAGCTTATCACCCTCTTTTTTAGGAAAAGCACGAATAATTTTTTTAATAAATGGATTTTCTCTACCTTCTTGTAAAAGTAACACTACGACGATAATATCCCCTTTTTGACTTACATGACTAAAATGAATTTCTAAAGGATAGGATTGATTATTTATGGTGATTTTGGATGGTGTGTGAAAATGAAAATGTGATAGATCATAATTTGTATTATTATATGTAATATGACTTCCATTGCTTGCAAAATGCATTTTTACGGTGTAACCATCGTTAATTAAGCCAAAAGAATCGTTTGTGTAGTTAAATTCTAGAGAATGGTTTTTGTTTGTAGCTTTTTTAGTATTTATATTGATAAAATCTTGATTTAATCCGCTTTCGCAATATATCCAATTTTTATCTAAATTTTTCCATTTGTCTTTGTCTATAAAATTTCCATGCGATGCGTTTTGTGGCATCTGTTCATAAGCAAAAAGCACACTAGTGGTGAATAAGCTAAAAAGTAATGTTTTAAATTTCATAATATTCCTTTTTTAGTATAATTATAAGGAAATATATCCTATAGGAAGCTTATGTTTAAAAATAATTATATTAAAATTGAATATTTTGAAAAAATTACAGATGATATCAAAGATAAATTGATTGATATATGGGAGGATAGTGTAAAAAATTCTCACGATTTTTTGTCTGATTTTGATAGAAAAAAAATTAAAAATGATCTTTTAAATTCACAAGTTTTTTTTAATTTAAATTATTTGATTTGTTATGATAAAGATGAGATGATTGGATTTTTGGCATTTAAGGATGAAAAAATTGAAATGTTATTTTTAAAATCAAAATATTTCAATCAAGGCATAGGAACTGCATTAATATCTAAAGCTATAAATGATTATCATTTAAAGTATGTCGAAGTGAATAAAGATAATTATAAAGCATACAAATTTTATCAAAAATGTAGATTTATACAAGAGAGTGAATATGAAGATGAATATGGTTTTGTTGTTTTAAAAATGAAACTTTAGTTATTCTTTGCCATCTTTAATAGGTACAAAAAGACACTCATCTAAAATTTCTTTACCAATTTTTCCGTCTTTTTTTGTAAATTTAGTGATAAATTGTTGGTTTCCTATAAGCAAAGGAGCTACTAAAATTCCATTATTTTCTAGTTGATCAAATAAAATATTTGGAATATGTTCTATATAAGCTGAGAGTAAAATTCTATCATATGGCGCATAATTTTTCCAACCATTTTGTCCATCATCAAATTTTACATGGATATTAGTGTAGCCTAGTTTTTTAAATTTCTCTATAGCATTAATCGCTAATTTTTCTATGCGTTCTATAGTAAAAACTCTCCTTATAAGCTTACTTAAAATTGCAGCTTGATATCCACTTCCACAGCCTATTTCTAAGACACTATCAGCATCTTTAAAATCAAGTGCCATGGTCATTTTTGCCACAGTTAAAGGTGAGCTTATCCATTGATTGCCCATCAAAGGAAGTGCATCAAGTCTATAAGCATGCATTTTTAAAGGTGAAAATATCTCTCTTGGAGTAGAACAAAAAGCTTCAAACAATTCTTCATTGATAAAAGTATTTTTACGAATTTCTTCTGCCATAGTTTGACATTGTTTTTGTTCAAATATATGAATCAATAGCACTCCTTATAAAAGTGTTATTTTATCTTAGTTTTTATTTATCTAGCTTTAAAAAACGATTAGGGCGATTTAACGCCCTAAAATTAATCAAGTGTATATAGGATATTTGCACCATCTTGATAGGATAAGATGTGTATTTTACCATCTTTGAAGAATAAACTTCTTGCATTGGTTATATTTTCTGGATAAGAAATAGTTTTTACAACTGCTTCTTTATCTAGATCAATTACTGCAATAACATTGTGTTTTTTACTTAATGCATAAAGCTTATCATTGTTAAAAGCCATTGATGTTACATAAAGATCACCTAAAGTTTTCCCTTCTTTTAATTCAGCTTTAGGAGTAAATTCAGCCGAAAGAACTCTATCTGCTAAAGAAATTTTAGAAATTACAAAAGTTTTAGCATCTTTATTGTTAGGAACGGTTGCAATATACATATATTCACCATCTGTTGTAGTGCTTAAAATATGATTAAATTTAGCTCTTACTGTGTCGATTCTACCACGACCCAAGTCTTTTCCTTGACCTTCGAATTTGTCATTTCCTTTTATAAAATCAGCATATTGCAACGCTTCATTTGCATTAGGATTTTTTGCAAATCTTAAGAAAGTTTTATTTGATCCCATTAAAATATATTTATTATCCAAGTAAGGAATGATTCCAACTATAGGATTGATTGTGGCTGAAAAATATGGATCTAAAACAAAATCTTCTTTTGTGCTAAAGTTATCATCTAAGAAAAATACTTCCCATTTAGAACTTGCAACATACTCGCCATTGATATAATCAAGTGTGTTAATAGGTTTTGCAAAATCAATTTTATTCTCATTGACAATTTTCAAATTCTCATTAATATTTGTAAATGGTGCATTGCTAGTGTTATTATCAAATTTAATGCCTAGTTTTTCGTTTGCAGGTGCAAAAGCAAAATCTGGCTCTTTAACATCGCGTTTTCCTAAAAAAGAGAAGCTTTTCCAACTTTTATTCCAGCCAGAATCATCCCAAATGATATATTTTGGATTTAAGCTAAAACGAACAGGATCGCCTTGACCACTATATGGGACAGGACCCGTGCTTACAAAAGCTTGGAAAACATTTGAAGCAACAATGAAAGCAACAATAAGCATGGCTACTAAATTAAATTTTGTTAATTTTCTAAAGCTAGCACCTTCCACTTCTTTTTCAAAAGAGCTAAATTTAGGAGCAAAAGCAAAGATGACTCCAAGTAGTAAAACTACAGCCCAAAATACTACTTCGGCCCAAAAGTAAGTATGTAATCCAAAAATAGGCAAACCAAAACCTTGGTCAAGATCACGATGTGCATGCCCACTTATATGATTAAATGATTGCCATAAGCCAAAGGCGGTTGCAATTAAAAGAAAAGCTAAAAATTTTCCTTTCATTCCATAACGAACGATAAATAAAGCTGCTACACCAATGAAAATCATAGATTCTCTTTGACCCCAACAAGAAGTACAAGGACTATCTGCCAACATATAACCAAAAATTAAATTTGCAATTCCAACAGGTAGTAGAATAATTAAAAAACCTGCAAGACACATTAAAAAATAAAAGAATTTAGTTTTATTAATATCACACATGTATAGCCTTTATAAATTCATTAAGCCTAATATTGCACCTGATTTGCGACCCAGGTAGTCAAATACCATAATTGCCCATGATATTACAATTAAAGAAAAAGCAAGTTTTTCTTTTTCTGGTTTGAAAATCATGAGTATTATGGCGACGAAAATCAATAAAAGTTCTAAAAACTCCATAACAACTCCTTTGGTAAAAATTTTGAAGTTGAAATAATATTATTTTAAACAAAATAAAAATAAAATATATTTTCAATATAAAATGAAACTAAGCTTTGAGACTTAAAAGTCATCAAAACTTAAACTTCCTTTAGAATAATTTGTAACTTTACTTTCAAAAAAGTTGCTTTTTTGGTCATTGAATTTGGAAAAATCATCAACCCATTTAATAGGATGTTTTGCATTGTAAATTTTGTCAAGATTAATGGCTGTAAGTCTTTGATCTACAAGATAATGAATATATTCTTCTATAATATCATCTGTAAAACCCATAATTTGATTTTGTGTGATATATTTACCCCATTTAATTTCAAGTTCCCCAGCTTTTTTAAACATATCATAGATTTTACTTATATTAGTATCGTTAAATAAATCAGGTCTTTCTTTATTTACGGAATTGATCATATTTTGAAACAAAAGCAAATGAGTGATTTCATCTCTTTGTATAAAACGGATCATTTGTGCTGAGCCTAGCATTTTTCCTGCACGCGCAAGAGCATAAATAGCAGTAAAACCGCTGTAAAAATATACTCCTTCGAGAATTTGATTTGCCACCATTGCAAGTAAAAGTTTATTGTCATCAACATCACCCGCTAATTCTTCATAAATACTTGAAATAAAATCATTTTTTTCTCTTAAAGTGCTGTCGTGTTTTTCCATTTCATAAATTAAATCAGTATTTTCACAAATTGCTTCAACCATAACAGCATAAGATTTAGAATGATTTGCTTCTTCATAGGCTTGGCGTGCTAAAACTGCATTGATTTCAGGAGCTGTGATATAAGGGTTGATATTATCGGCAAGATTGTTTGTTTGAAAACTATCCATTGAGATAAGTTGAGACCAAACTAGATCATACATTCTTTTTTCAGCTGTTGTGAGATTACAACGATAATCTAGTGCATCTTTAGTAGTATCCACTTCTTTTGGAAACCAAGTGTTTGCTTCCATTAAATCCCAAAGCTTTAAAGCCCAAGTATATTTTGCTTTAGTAAAGTTTAAAATACCATGTGGATTACCATTAAAAACTTTCCTATCGTTTAAAGTTTCATTTGATTTTGGATTGTAAATTTTTTTTCTGTTCATTTTTCTACCTTTGTAACAATAGCACTTTGGCTTAATATATCATGCAAACTTAAAGTATCTTTTCTTATAAAACTTACTAAAAATCCGACTAATAAACCAAAGCTTATAATAAAAATAATATAACGCAATAAAATTCGTAAAAAACTTAATTTTTGTCCATTTTTTATATCTATTAAATATAAATCATACGCTTTAAGTCCAGGACTTTGAGCTTTTTTAACTAAAAATAAAGCTTGTAAAAGTCCAAAAAGCAAAGAGCATAAAAAAATTATAAATTGATTATTCAAAAAATCTTCTTTTGAACCAAGAGTAAAATAAAATAAATATAATATCGGAACATAAAGCAAAAATATATCTATCAAAAATGCTTTAAATCTAAACCATCTATTTGCTATTTTTGCTTTTGTTTTCATTAGTTACCACGACTACCAGGTTTGATAGCTTTAGTTCCTTTTTTACATAATGGACAAGAATTTTTCTCATAAATATCAAATTCAAAATTTCCCAAAGCAAATAAAGGTAAATACTCGGGTAATTTTGCATTTTCTTTCCTTGGGCTATTTAAATTTGCAACTGCACAAAAACCGCGATTAGCTAAAGCTGCAAACCCAACTACTTCCCCGCCTAAACTTTGAATAATTTTAGCACTTTCAAGTGCTGAACCACCTGTTGTAATAATATCTTCACAAACTATAAATCTTTCGCCTTTTTTTACTTCAAAACCGCGTCTAAGACTCATGATTCCTTCCACACGCTCTGTAAAAATAAAGCGTTTATTGCAAGCTCTAGCAAGCTCATATCCTGCCAAAATTCCACCTAAAGCAGGAGAACAAATACTATCAAATTTAATACCAAAGCTTACAATAACCTCTGCAAGCTTATCACAAAGCTCACCTGCTAACTTTGGATTTTCTAAAACTTTTGCACTTTGAAGGTAAAACTCAGAATGTTTTCCTGAGCTAAGTAAGAAATGACCTTGTAAATATGCTCCACAATCTTTATAAATTTGTTCTAAATTCATAATTAAACCTTTAAAAGTTCCACTTCTTTATTTTTTACCAACTCATCAATTTTTGTTGTATAGTTGTCGGTTTGTTTTTGAATTTCATCATAAGCTTTTTTAGCTTCATCTTCTGAAACTGCTTTATCTTTTTCTAACTTTTTAACCGCATCATTCGCATCTTTTCTAATGTTTCTAATAGCTACTTTGGCTTTTTCTCCCATAGCTTTAGCATTTTTTGCGTTTTCTTCTCTTTGTTCTCTTGTCATAGGAGGGAAAAATAATTTTACACTTTCACCATCATTGTTTGGATTTACTCCAATATTTGCTGCGGCTATAGCACTTTCTATAGCTTTTAGCATAGATTTTTCCCATGGTGTAATACTAATAGTTGAAGCATCAGTTGCTAAAACTGTTGCCACTTGATTAAGTGGGGTTGCACTACCATAATAATCTACATGAATATGATCAAGTATGTTGATATTTACTTTGCCAGTTCTTATAGTGGTAAAATCTTTTTTTAAAGCCTCTAAGCTTTTATCTGATTGTTGTTTTTGTTTAGTATAAATTTCATTTAGCATGATTTTTCCTTATTATTTGCTAGTATTACTTTCGCTAATTGGGGCACTTGGTGCAACTGGAATGCTAGTTGTATTTGTTTCAGGTGCTTTTGGCAAAATTTGTTCTGCTTTTTCAGCAAGTGAGTTAGAATTAGCATTATTATACATATAGCTAAGAGCAATTGTGTTAGCAATAAGTAAAATACCCATAATAAAAGTAAATTTAGCTAAAAATCCTGCAGGACCCTTTGCTCCAAATAAACTTTCATTGCTCCCACTATATGCTCCAAGTCCTATGCTTGAACTTTTTTGTAATAATACAGCAATACAAATGATTACAACAATTGCAAATTGTAAAATAATTAAAAGAGTAGTCATGAATTTTCCTTATTGAAAATAAAATAAGTATTCTAACTAAAAAAGCTTGATATAAACTTGAAAGAAGCAAAGAAATTTTGCGAGTTTTCTCGCAAAATTATCTATTACTAAAGCTTCTTAAAATATTAAGAAGAGAGATGAAAAGATTGATAAAATCAAGATAAAGTGCAACTGCACCTTCGATTGGTGTTTCGTAATTTCCTTTAATGATATTTTGTGTATCATAAAGTATATAAAAAGAAAACAAAATCGCACCAATACCAGAAATTGCTAAACTTAAAAGCGAGCTTTGGAAAAATATATTAATCAAAGAAGCTACTACTATAACAATTAAAGCTACAAAAAGCATTTTTCCCATCATAGTAAAGTCTTTTTTCGTATTCATAGCAAATATACTTAAAGCACCAAAAGCTACTGTTGTTAAAGCAAAAGCTTGAGCAATAATGCTAGCTCCAGCAGGCAGTGCTAAAACAGAATATAAAAGTGGTGTTAAAGTAAGCCCTGAACAAAAAGTAAAACCAAAAAGTAAAATTAAATTAAGCGGAGCTTCTCTTTTTTTCCATTGTAATGCAAATAGCAAACCAATTTCAATGATAAATAAAATCCAAAAAGTTGCTTGAGATTGCATAAATAAATGTGCTAGTGCAAAAATTCCTATATAAGCACCCGCTGTTGCGGCTAATAAAGATGCAGCAAAAAGCTGATAAGTTTGTTTTATAAAAATGCTTAAATCACTTCTAGCATAACCTTCAAACTCTTGGGTTTTAGAATAATCTCTATCATAAAGACTCATTAAAATCCTCCAATTATTTTTTAAATTCAAAATTTACAAAAAAAAGATAAATAAAAGATTAAAATTGTATAAAAATATAATGAAAAATAAATTTACATAATTTATTATAAAAATAATTTTAGTATAATATTTGGCTAGTCAAAAAACAAAAAAGGATTTTTTTGAAAAATTTGATTGAAGGTGCTTTAAAATTTATGCAAGAAGATTTTAAAGAGCATGCAGAGCTTTTTGAAAGTTTAAAAAATAAGCAAAATCCTCATACGCTTTTTATAGGTTGTGCTGATTCTAGAGTAATTCCAAATTTAATTACCAACACAGGTCCAGGTGAGCTTTTTGTTGTAAGGAATATAGGTAATATTGTTCCTCCTTATAGGGTGGGAGATGATTTTTTAGCAACTACTTCAGCAATTGAGTATGCTTTCAATTCTTTGCATATTAAAAATATTATAGTTTGCGGGCATAGTAATTGTGGTGGTTGTGCAGCTTTGTATGCTAATGAAAATGATTTAAAAAATATGCCAAATGTTAGAAAATGGCTTACCTTGCTTGAGCCTATCAAAAATAAAGTCTTAAAAGTTGCCAAAGATGATTTAGCTATGAGATCTTGGATGACTGAGAAGATGAATCTAGTTAATTCTTTGCAAAATTTATTAACTTATCCAGGTATAGAAGATGCTTTAAATAAAAAGGAAATTGAACTTCATGCTTGGTATTACATCATAGAAACAGGTGAAATTTACGAATATGATTTTAGTTTTGAAAATTTTATATTAATACAAGAGAGGACAAAAAAAATATGAAAAAAATATTAATAATTTTATTTGCTTTTTTTACGCTTCATTTAAATGCACAACAAGAAAAAGAAAATCCCTTTAAAGAAAAAGATAGTATTTTTTCTTTAGTGCAAAACTATATAGAGTTAAATTTGCTTTTAGAAAGTTTTAAAAATAGTGATGCTAATGCTAGTGAATTTCAGGATAATATAAAAGAAATAGAGAAGCAAAAAAATACTATTCTTACTATTTTACCATTGAAAATGGTATCTCAAAAAGTAGATGATAAGGAAGTAAAAGAATTTTTAAATACTAAACACCAGCTTAAAAAAAATACCGAAGAAGCACAATTAAAAAAAAGATATTATGAATATGTAGATAGTAAAATTAAACTTTTAAATTTGACTTCAGCTGAGCATTTTTATATTTGTCTTTTTGAGTTAGAAAAATTGTTTATTCAAGGAGCACAAAGCGATAAAATAAAAAATATTATAGATAAAAGCATAGATAGTTTGAAAGAAGATATAGTCTTTAACTTTTCTTTTGATAAAGAAAAAATTAATGATATAGATCAGCTTAGAACTTTAGAAGTAAATGAAAATAGTTTAAGAAATGCTATAAAATCATACAATGAAATTTTAATTTATTTAAGAAATAATGCAAATTTACTAGAAACAAATTTTTTATTCAATGAGCTTGGTTTGCAAAAAGCAATAAATTATATAAATGATAATACTCAGATAGAATCAGTCAATGTAGGAAAAATAGTTATTTCTATAATAGTAATAGTATTTTTTTACTCTTTGAAATTTTACCTTGCGAAAATTTTGTATTTTTTTCTTATAAGATTATTTGGCAATAAATCAGCAAATTTAGAAATAAAAACGCATTTTTTAGAAAAACTTCAAAAACCTATCGGTTGGTTTTTGTTTGCTTATGCTATAGGAATTTGTTTTACGATTGTGTACTATCCTGTTCCAGTAGATATAAGAATTGGTAATATTTTATATATTATTTATATAGTGTTATCTGCTTGGCTTGTAATTAATATTTTTGATAGCTATGGTATGGTTGCAGTAGCAAAACTTGCAGAAAAAAGTGGCAAAAGAGAAGTAGTAAATTTGGTAATAAAAATTTTGTATTTTATTATCATTGTTATTGCTTTTTTGTTTGTTTTAGCGCATTTAGGATTTAATATATCGGCTTTGATAGCATCTTTGGGTATAGGTGGTTTGGCAGTAGCTTTAGCAGCTAAAGATATTATTGCTAATTTTTTTGCATCTGTACTTTTACTTTTTGATAATAGTTTTAATCAAGGTGATTGGGTGGAAATTTCAGGAATTGAGGGAACCATAGTAGAAATTGGACTTAGAAAAACTACTATTAGAACTTTTGATAATTCTTTGGTTTTTTTACCCAATTCTACAATCATGGGAACAAATATAAAAAATTGGAGTAAAAGAAAAATAGGTCGCCATGTTAAATTATTTTTAGGTGTTACTTATGATGCTACCCCTGAACAGCTTGAACGATGTGTAGAAGATATAAAAAATTTATTAGCTACAAGTCCTTTAATTGCACAAGTTGATGATAGTGCATTAAATTATGGTGGCTCTCGTGCAAGATATAGACAAAATTTAGTTTCAGTAAATGACTTAGAAGGCTATAAAAATGTATCTTATGTAGCAGTCAGTAGTTTTAGTGCAAGTTCTATTGATATAGAAGTGTATTTTTATACTAAAGCAGTAGATGGAAAAGGTTTTAGGGAGTCTAGACAAAGTATTTTGCTTGAACTCATGAAAATTGTAGCAAAAAATAATCTTAGCTTTGCGTTTCCATCACAAAGTCTTTATATAGAAAAAATCAACAATAATTCAAAAGAAGAGCTTTAATATAAGCTCTTCTTAATTGCATTCAAGTATTATTTTTTGTGCGATAATAATGCTATTATTTTTATTACCTTCAACTTTTACAAAGCTACCTTTTTTTAAATCTTTAGTATGAGCTTGTTTTTTATTGCTTCCAAATACTCCACAATTATAAACCTCAATTTGTGTTTGAGGTAAAATGGTGATAATAAGATTATCATTAGAATGGGTTTGAATACTTATAGTGTTTTGGTTGATATTTTTTAAAATACCTTGGATTTTATAAGCTAGTGAAAAAGTGCTAATGCACAATAAAATCATCAAAATACGCATGTAAAATAGCTCCTTTTTGGCTATTTTACATTAAAAAACTTAGTATGCTCTTTTTTTGCAGTCTATTTTTATCTCTTTTACTGTGATGTTTTGAGTTTGTTCAGGAGTTTGTGGATTTGGAGTAGTTTGAGCATATCCTTTAAAAATTTCAGCTTCTATAAAAGTACCTACTTTTAAATCTTTAAATGTGCCTTGTTTATCCATTCCAAAAATACCACAATCATCCATATCAATTTCTGTATTTGGTAGTATTTTCATATTGATTTTTTGTCCATAAGTAGTATCAACTAAAATAGTTTTAGCACCATCATTTATATCAACAATAACTCCATAAATTCCATCAGCATAAGCAAAACTTGAAAGACTTAAAATTGTTAGTAAAGTAGTGATTTTCTTTTTCATTTTATCTCCTTTGATTTTATATGTGAATTATATAATCTTTTAAGTGAAGTAAGAGTGAATTTGGATATAATTTATCAAAATTTACCAATTTTAAGGAAAAGTTATGAAAAAGGTTTTGTATTTTTTATTTCTTTTTTTTAGTGTAAGCATGTTTTTTGCATGCAGTCAAAAAGAAAACAATAATTCTAATGTAAGAGCTTTTGGTTTTGATGAGCAAACTCAAAATATTTTTATAGAATTTAACAAAGATATTACTAATCAGGAAATAGGAATTATTAAAGAGCGAGAAATAGTTTTAAATGGTGAGAAAATAAAAGCAAAATATCAATTTGATAACTCAAATAGATTGCAAATTTTCACTACTTTAAAAGCCAATCAAAAATATGATGCATTGATAGATTTAAATGATATATTTACTGGTGAAAAAGTGCAGTTAAAATTCAAGACTCCTTATGAAAATTTAGATGTAAAAGGGTATTTTCAAAGCCAAATCAATCAAGAGAATGTATTGGTTTTGAATATACAAAGTTTTTATCCAATAAATCAAGAAAATTTATTAAAAGCTATAAAAATAAGTAATGGTGAGCAAAACATTCCTATCGATAAAATACTAGTGCAAAAAGATATAGCTAATGTGTATTCTAGTATTTTAACTGCAAAGGATACAAATGTAAGTATTAAAGTTGTTTTTGACAAAGAAATTTTAGGTTTAGAAAAAAATTTAGAATTTGAATATATTTTACTAGCTAAAAATGAATTTGTTTTTCAAAATGCTAATATCTCAAATAAAAATATAGAATTGTTATTTTCTCAAAATATTTCTCAAGATCAGAATTTAAAAGAGTTAATATCTATCAATCCTAGTGTAGATTTTAAAGCTTTAGCAACAACAAATAAAATAAAACTAATAGGAAATTTTAATCCAAATGTAAGTTATGAAATCAAAATTGCACGGGGACTTAAAAGTAATGTTGGTGTTGATACTAAAAAAGATTATAGTGCAAAGGTTGATTTTAAAGACTATGAACCTGCTATTAGTTTTTCAAGTCAAGGTGTATTTTTATCTAGCACAGCAAGTAAAAAGATAGCTTTTAAAAGTTTAAATGTAAAAAAAGTTCATTTAGAAGTATGGCAAGTTTTTTCCAATAATTTAAGTGAATATCTAAGATATAAAAATCTTCAAGGTGCAAAAAATTTAAGTGATTATGATAGTGATATTTTTTCTGAAAGTGATTATACAAGTGAAATAGTTCTTAAAAAAGATTTTAATATAGAGAATATAAAAAATGAATGGGTTGAACACGAAATTGCTTTAGATGGGTTAAAAGATCTAAGTGGTGTTTTTATTGTAAAACTTTATTTTAAAGAAGAAGATGTTGATTTTAAATTTGATGAAACGATGGAGGATTGGAAAAAATATAGATTTTTCAATCAAAAAGCAAAGATTAGCAAAAATCTTATTTTTTCAGATATAGCTTTAATTGCTCAAAGTTTAAACAAAAAGCTTTTTGTTGATGTAAGAAATTTTAATACTCAACAAGCTTTAGAAGGGGTTAAAATTGATATTATTAGCAAAAACAATCAAATTTTAGCTTCTAAAATAAGCAATGATAATGGCTTAGTTATATTTGATGATATAGATGAGTCAAAAGCTTTATTTATCATCGCTTCAAAAGATAAACAAGCTTCTATTTTGCGTTTGAGCTCGCCTTTGCTTTATGATGGTTTTGATGTAGGTGGTTTGGAATTAAATTCGCAAAATAAAGTGTTTATATATACAGAAAGAGGTGTTTATAGACCAGGAGATGATATACATTTAAGTATAGTAGCAAGAAATGATAAAGGAGCGATAGATCATCCTATATTTTTAAGTTTTTTTGATCCGCGTAATAAAAAACTTTTAGATAAAATCAAGCTTGATCCTTTGAGCAATGGAACTTTTTATAAAAAGATAAATTTAAGCCAACAATCACCTAGTGGAGTATATTTGGCAAAAGTAGAATTTGCAAATATAGTTTTTGATAAAGAGATTTTAGTGCAAAATATTGTTCCAAATAGATTAAAAGTGTCTTTACAAGCTCCAGAAAATATAAATAAAAATGAAAACTTAGATTTTAATGTTAGCTCAAAATATCTTTTTGGAGCACCGGCTAGCGGTTTGAAATCCAAAACAGATATATTTGTTAGTAAAAGCGAATATAAAAATTCAAAATATCCAGAATATATTTTTTCAAATCCTAGTGTTTTGGTGCAAAAATATCAAGATAGTATAGAAGGATTTTTGGATGATAATGGCTCAATAAAACAAAGTTTTATATTAAAAGATTTTATACAAAATACCCCTTATAATTTAGAGGCAATATTAAAAACAAGAGTTTTTGAAAAAGGATCAAGATCTGCACAAGCAGCTCAAAAATCACAAATAATTTTGCATGAAAATTTTGTAGGGATAAAAAAACTCAAAAATCATTACTTAAATTCAGGTTCAATAATAAATTTTGAAGCTATAGTAAGCAATTTAGATGAAAATTTGATAGCAAATAAAGAGATTAAATACACCATTTATGCAAATGATTATTCATGGTGGTGGGATTATGATAATTATGATGATTTTTTGAAATCTTTAAAAAAAGACAAGAATACTCAAATTATCATGCAAGGAACTATAATTAGCCAAGATAAACCTGTAAAGATTGAATTTGATCCAAAAGATTATCACGGAGAAATGTTTATAGAGCTAGAAGATACACAAAGCAAAACTAGCACTGGAGAGTTTTTTTATATCAGTAGTTTTGGCGCACCAAGCAATGCTGATATAGTTAGTTCTTTGAAGATTAAAAGTGATAAAAAAGAATACAAAGCAAACGAAACTGCCATTGTGGAATTTGAAAGTATTAAAGGTGCTAAAGCTATCATAACGCTTAATGATAATACAAAAATTTTAAAACGCTTTGTGATAGATACTTATGAAGATACAACAAAAATTGAAATACCTATTCTTAAAGAATATATACCAAATGTTTATGTAAGTGTAATTTTACTTCAAGATTATAATAAATATACCAACGATAGAGCTTTGAGGCTTTTTGGTGTTGTTCCTTTAAATGTTGTTGATGAGCAAAGTAAGATTGAGCTTGATGTAAAAGCACCAAACAAAGTTATGCCAACGCAAGATTTTGAAATAGAAATTCAAAGTAAAAACAAACAAAGCTATACTTATACAATAGCTGTAGTAGATGAAGGTTTGCTTGATGTAAGTGCATATGAAATTCCTAATATTTGGGAATATTTTTATCAAAAAATTCGTTTTAATATGAGTATATATGATACTTATGATAAGATAATTGCTAAAAACACTTCAAATATATCTAAAGTATTAACAACCGGTGGTGATGTTTTCTTAGAAAGTAGAGCTAATAAAAGCAAAGCAGATGAGCAAGCAAGACGCTTTAAACCTGTTGTATTGTTTCAAGAGCCTATAATGAGTGATGAAAATGGATATGCAAAAGTTAAATTTAATATGCCTTCATATTTGGGTTCGGTAAAAGTTATAGTTGTTGCAAATAATAAAAAAGGTTTTGGAAGTGCTTTTAAAAATATACAAGTAAGCGCACCTGCTGTTATGCTTGAAACATTACCAAGAGCATTGAGAATTAATGATGAATTTAAGTTTTTGGTGCAAGTATTTAAAGTAGATGATGATGTTAAAAATGCAAATCTTAGGTTAAAAGCAAAAAATTCACTCATAAATTTTGATAAAGATGAAATTTTGATTGATTTTGGTAATGAAAAAACAAAAGATGTTTATGTTAATGCAAAAGTAAATTCTAATAAGCTTGGGGTAGAAGAAATAGAGTTAAGTTTGAGTGCAAAAGATTTCACCTATACTCAAAATACACAAATTGATATAAAAGCACTAAATACTATTACTTATGAGGGTAAATCTTTTAAAATTCCTGCAAATACTTCCATGGAATTTAAAATCACGCAAGATTATATCAATCCAGTGGCATTTTTAAATGTGAGCTCTAAGCCTATCTTAAATATAAATCATAGATTAAAATACTTGCAAAATTATCCTTATGGATGTATAGAGCAAAGCACCTCAGCAGTTTTACCACAGCTATTTTTGCAAAAACTTGATCAAGGAGCAAATGAACAAAAAAATATTAACAATATTAATGCATTGTTAAGTAAGTATGCAAATTTCCAAACTGCTAATGGTGGTTTTGCTTACTGGCAAGGACTTAAGGATTCTGATGCTTGGGGAAGTAATTATGCAGGTATGTTTATGATTTTAGCTAAAGAAAGAGGTTATTATGTAAGTGAGGGAATGTTTAAAGCATGGCTTGATTATCAAAAGCGTTATATTTTGCAAGATCAAGCAAATAAAGTTATCAAGATTAATTCTTTATATCTTTTAGCCTTAGCTAAAGAACCAAATTTAAGCATAATGAATACTATTTATGAAAATAGTGAATATCTAAAAAGCTTAGATAATGTAAGTCTTTGGCAGCTTGGTGCAGCTTATAAGTTAGCAGGCTTTGATGAGGTAGCTTTAAATATAGCTAAAAATTTAAGCACAAAGCCCGATGGAAAAACTAATTATGCCTATACTTATGGATCTTTTTTAAGAGATGAAGCTATTATTGCTAATGCGTATAAAATAATCTATGGTAAAGACAATGATGAATTGTTAGATGATATTAAAAAAAGTTTAGAAAGTTATGCTTGGCTTAGCACCCAAAGTATAGGTTATGCTTTATATGCTTTGGCAAATAGCTTTAGTGATGAAAATTCTAAAACTATCAATGCAAGTGTAAAAATCAATGGTGAAAATAAAAAGCTTGATGCAAGTTTTTCCAAATTTGAATTTAATCAAGGTAATGCTTTAATAGAAGCTAAAGAAGATACCTTTGTGTATTTTGGAGTAGAGGGGATTAAAAAAGGTATTGTCGAGCCTTTTGCACATCGTATATATATAGAAAGAAGTTTTTATGATGAAAATGGAAATGAAATAGATGAGAGTACTATAAAAAGTTCTCAAATTTTTTATATGAAACTAAAAATATCAAATAAAAACTACCCTGGCATTTCTAATATAGCTTTGAGTCAAATTTTACCAAGTGGATGGGAGATAGTGCATGATCTTTTAGAGAATGAAACTCCTGATTTTGTAAAAAATTCTTATTATGATTTTGTCGATATAAGAGATGATAAAATCATGTATTTCTTTCCTTTATACTCTGATGAATCAAGAGAATTTTTTGTGAAATTAAGTGCTGTTACTCCAGGTGTTTATACTCTGAGTGGGGCTTATGCTGAAGCGATGTATGATAATGCTTATAGGGCTTTAAGTGAGAGTAAAAGAGTTAAAGTGGTGCAGTGAAAATCAAAATAAGCCTTGCAATATGCTTTTTAAGCCTGTGTTTTTACATAGGCTTAATTTATTTTAGTTTTGATAGTAAGGACTTGTTTAAAGGCACATATAGCAGGGTTTTATTTGATAAAAACAAAGAAATTCTTAGTGTATTTTTAGATGCTAATGAACAATGGCATTTAGAGAGCGAATACATACCACAAAAGCTAAAACAAGCAGTTATTTTATATGAGGATAAAAACTTTTATTCTCATTATGGGGTAGATTTTTTAGCTATTATAAGAGCTTTTAAAAATAATCTTTTTTCAAGCAAAAGAAGCGGTGCTAGCACAATTTCTATGCAAACGATTAAACTTTTAGAACAAAACAAACGCACATATTTTAATAAATTTAATGAAATTATTAAAGCCTTTGCTTTAGAGAATTCTTATAATAAAGAAGAAATTTTAAGATTTTATTTAAACAATGCTCCTTATGGAGGAAATTTAGTAGGTGTTGCAAGTGCTGGTTTGTTTTATTTTGAAAAAGATTTAAAAGATCTTACTTGGAGTGAAGCAGCTTTGCTTGCTGTGCTTCCTAATAATCCAGGTTTAATTAATCTTGAAAAAAACAAAGATAAGCTTTTAAAAAAGCGTAATGCTTTGCTTGATAGACTTTTTGAAAAGGGATATTTTTCTAAAGATATTTTAGATTTAGCAAAAGCTGAAAAACTCCCTAATTTTAAACCAAGAAAAAATTTAGCACCTCATTTAGCACGAAGGCTTTTAGAAAATGAAGAAAAAGTTGTTTCTAGTATAGATAAAAATCTTCAAATAAAATTTGAAGAAAAGGCTAAAGAGTATTCTAATAAACTTCATCAAAAGGGCATAAAAAATTTAGCTATATTGCTAGCAGATACTAAGACAAATAAAGCTTTAGCTTATGTGGGTTCAAATGATTTTTATGATTTTACTACCTTAGGACAAGTAGATGGAGTTATAGCAAAGCGTAGTGTGGGTTCAGTATTAAAACCTTTGCTTTTTGCTCTTGCTATAGATGAGGGGCTTATAGTGCCTGATTCTTTAATGCTTGATGTGCCTACATTTTTTTCTAATTTTGCCCCACAAAATGCAAATAAAAAATATCATGGTTTTGTTAGTGCAAGGGAGTCTTTGCAAAAATCACTAAATATTCCTTTTGTAAATTTACTCTTAGAGTATGGATATGAGAAATTTTTTTATAAACTTAAAGATATATTAAATTTCAATGATGAAAATTTTAAAAAATACGGACTTTCTTTGATTTTAGGTACAAAAGAATTTAGTTTAGAAGATATGATTAAAATTTATTTAGGACTTGGGAATTATGGAAATTTTAAAGAACTTTTATATGAAGAAAATGCATCTATTAAAGAAGATAAAAAACTTATAAGTGATGGAGCTTGTTTTTTAACTTTGCAAGTATTAAAAGATTTAGATAGAGTAGGACTAAAGCAATACGATTTTAATACTATCATTTCTTGGAAAACAGGGACAAGTTATGGTAGAAAAGATGCTTGGGCCATAGGAACTTCTCCTAAATATACTTTAGGGGTGTGGGTTGGAAATTTTAGCGGAGAAGCTAATGCTAATCTTTATGGAGTAAGTATTGCAGGAGAATTATTTTTAGAGCTTTTTTCTTTGCTTGATAAAACAAATCTAGAATTTGAAAAACCAAATGATTTAGTTTCAATTAAAATAGAAAATCAAACAGCTTATCGATATGATAATAAATTTAGTTTTAAAGAAATTCTTTATCCGCAAAGTGCAAAGATTTTGCGGGTTTCTCCATTTTTAAAGGAAATTTTTGTGTATAAAGACAAAGAAGTAAATTCTTTAGATGAAAATTTTATCCATGCTAAGAAGAAAACTATTTTAAATTTGCCTCCAAATGCTCAAGCTTTTTTTGCTAAAGAAAAGCAAAATATAAAAACATCTAATAAAAAAATAAAAATTATATATCCTTTGAATAATCTTAATATTATTTTGCCAAAAGATTTAAAAGAAAAACAAAAATTACTTATAAAAATATCAAATCCTAGTAATGAAAGGATTTTTTGGTATTTGAATCAAGAATTTATCCATGAAGGAAAAGAAGACATTCTACCTATTGATTTAAATAAAGGTAAGTATATTCTTAGTGTGATTAGCGAAAATGGCATAAGTGATTTTATAATTTTTAATATATTGTAAATATAGATAGTAAAAATTATTACTTAAAAAAACCAATCCCCCCCCCCCATTTTATAGAGATTTGAACAAAAAAATTTAATTGTTTAAAATTATTTATAAAATTTAATAAAAATACAACAATTTTTATTTTTATTTAATAATAAATTTTTATAATTATAAAAACTTTATTTTAATTAAGGAGTAATGCAATGTGGAAAAAATTAAACCTTAGCACTAAAGTCATTGCAATTGTTGTTTTAACAGTTGTTATTGCTTTAAGTGGTGTATCTTTCTTAATAATACAAAGATCTACTGATACTTTAACTCAACAAATAAACAAGACTTTGATTACATCTGTTTTTAGATATACCAACTCAGCAGAAGCTGCTTTAAAATCTTTCTTAATATCAGCTATAGGAACTCAAAAAATTTTTAATACTTTGCTAGAAGAAGGTCCTATATCAGAAAAAAGAATAGAAAATATTCTTGGTGAGACTATAGATGCTAGCTCGACTATTGCTTATGGATACTATTATCTAAAAGATGGAACTAATTATAAAACTATGGGCTTGGATAATAAGTATTTCACTAATAAAGATGAATTTATGGTTTTAATGAAAGATAGTGATATTAAAAATCCTGGTGGTATGACAACCATACAAGCAAGCGAAGAGATATCAAATTTAAGAGGTGTTGGTTATATACTTAAAGGTGATAAACTTTATTTTGGAGAACCACGATGGTTTAATATCAATGGAGTTAAAATTTTTGGTTCAAATGTAGCTACACCTTTGGTAGATAAAAGAGGTAAAGTGTTAGGTGTGCTTGGTATGATTTTTGATATGCAAGTATTGGCTAACGATTTTAATGACCCTTCTAGATCTGTATATAATGGAGATAGAAGAATTTTATTATCAAATGGTGGTGTTATTGCTACTCATCCAAATGCTGATTTTGTAACTAAAAAAATTATAGATGTTAATAAAAATGCTACTAATATTATGGAACTTATAAATAAAGTGCAAATTAAAGAGGTAAATTATATTTCTGATAATGGAGATAAATATCATGGTGCTATTAGAGTTTTTGAAGTTTGGCCAAATACAGGAATTTTATGGGCTATGCTTGCAGTGGCGCCTGAAAAAACAGTTCTTTCTCCTATAGTAGAACTTAGAAATCTTATTTTAATTAGTGGGTTTATAGCGATAATTATTATAATTCTTGTTTTGGGTTATAGTATGAAAAATATTGTTACAACAAGAGTGCAAAGACTTCAAAATCACCTAATGAAATTTTTTAGATATTTAAATCATGAAGTTTCAAATGTCGAAGTTTTAACACCAAGATATAATGATGAGATTGGAAAAATGGCAGGTATGGTAAATGAAAATGTTCAATACATCCATACTTGTTTAGAAAAAGATGAAATTACTGTGCAAAATATTTTAGAAGTTTCATGTGATATAGAAAAAGGACATTTTACTCAAAGAATAGAAGCAAATCCTGTAAATCCAAAACTTGTAGAATTAAAAGAAGTATTAAATAAAATGCTTGATGATATGCAAATGAAAATTGGTAAAGATTTGAATGAAATAGAAAGAGTATTTGCAAGTTTTCAAAATCTTGACTTCTCAGATAAACTTGTTAATGCAGAGGGTGAGATAGAAAAATCTCTTAATGCTGTAGGTGAAGAAATCAAAAAAATGCTTCAAGCTTCATTAAGTCAAGGAGAAATGCTTCAAACTAAAGCTGATGCTTTAAAAGAAAGCGTATTAAAACTTAATGAAGGCGCACAAAAACAAGCTGATTCTTTGCAAGAAAGTGCTGCTGCAGTTGAAGAAATGAGTGCTTCTATGAATGCAGTTGCAGCAAGAACTGAAGAGGTTATTAAGCAAAGCAGTGATATTAAAGATGTAACAGATGTGATTAGAGATATTGCTGATCAAATTAACTTGCTTGCATTAAATGCTGCTATTGAAGCTGCTCGTGCTGGAGAGCATGGTAGAGGCTTTGCTGTTGTTGCTGATGAAGTTAGAAACCTAGCTGAAAGAACTCAAAAATCTTTAGGTGAAATAGAAGCTAATACTAATATCTTAGTTCAATCTATTAATGAAATGGGTGAGAGTATTAAAGAACAAGCTTTAGGAATTTCACAAATTAATCAATCTGTCTCAGTAATAGATGGTTTAACTAAAGAAAATTCACAAATTGCACATGCAACTAATTCTGTAGCAAATGAAGTTGATACAATGTCAGCTGATATTGTAGCAGAGGTTAGAAGAAAGAAATTCTAAAAAACTACCCTTTAAAGGGTAGTTAATTTATAAAATATTCTTGAATTTTGTTTTTATCTTCAAAAGCCATACTTTGAAAAATTCTATCTTTAAATCCAACTTTATATTTTGTATTATTTTGAGTTTTAGCATAAGTTAAGGCTATACTTAGAGCGAGTTCAAGATCTTGAGGATTGATGTTTTCATCTACTAAAGAATAAGCACCTATTAAATCAAAAAGCTTTAATTCTTCATATTTTTGAGTTTTGAATTCTTTTAAAAACTGATTTTCTAATTCATTTCTACCTATTATCATTTTAGAACCATTTGGTAATCTTAAATGGCGACCATATTTTAAAAGTTGTGCATCATTTACTTGCATATTTTTATCAAATTTTATAAAATCCTTGATTTTATTTGAAAAGCTTTCAAGCGTAAGCAAACATCCACCACCTGGACTTTCAAAGTCTTCAAAACCAAATTGAGCAGCAAGCTCAAGTTGCCTTTTTCTACTTCTCCCACTTATATTTTCTAACTTTTCTCTATCAACCCAACCCTCACGCTCAGGTTTAGTTAAAGGTAAATTTTTAGCACACATTGGACGCAAGATTAAATCTTCTTCATCAAGTGCTAGTTTTTTAACCTTTGCCATAGCATCATTTCTTTGGCTCATTGGGCGTTGGCCAACCACTTCTCCTGTGATGATAAAACTTGCATTTTCATCTTTTAACATAGAAAGAGCTGTTTTAAACATAAAAGCATGACAATCTATACAAGGGTTAAAATGCTTTCCATAACCATATTGAGGATTAAATAAAACTTCTTGTAAATATGCATTTCTTACATCTATCATTTCAAAACTAGCCCCTGCCATAGCAGCGCGTTTTGCCATGAGTTCGCTTTTATCACTTGTACCGCCAAAGCCTATGTTGATATTTAAAGCTTTTACTTCTATACCTTGAGAGCTTATGAGCTTTATAGCAAGCATAGAATCAAGCCCACCACTAAAAAGTGCTAATGCTTTCATTTTATCCTTTCGAATTTTTAGTATATTGTAGTGAATATTTTTTAATTTTTATTTGTAAGTTTGTTTAAAAAGTTTCTTCATCAAATTCATAGCAAATTTCTTTTTTGCATTTTATATTTTTTTGCAATCTAAGAAAAAATAATTCCAAGTTTTCTTCATCATCTAAAAATTGTATATTTTTTAATATTTCCATAAGATGATTGAGAAATCTTTCATTATTTTGATAATTTTTTTTAATTTTTTCTAAATTTTGATTTAATAAGTTATATATTTGTTTTTTATATGCTTGTTTTAGAGTTAAATTTGCTAATTTGTTAAAATAAGCAAAATTTATTTTACAAATTGCATATAAAAATTCTTCTAAATTATTTAAAATTTTAATATTTTCAATTTCAAAAAGCTCTCTTATGTTAGGATCTGCAAAGTCTTTTTGTTCTAAAATAGCTTTAGCAATATCTTGATGTAAGAAATACTCTTTTGTGCTTAAAAGTTTAAACAATCCTATAGCTTTTGGATTTTCATATAAAAATTTTAAAAGTTCCAACTCGCTAATGTTGTTAATTTTATTTTGCGTAATAGGGGTTGAAAAATTTATATTTTTTCGTATATTTTTAGAAAGTTTAATATCTCCAGCATTTACACCCAAAAGATTTGCTACTAAATTTATATAAGAATTAGCTATTAAAGGCTCAAGGTTAAAGGTGTATTTTTGCACCTCTTCTAAGGCTTTTTGCTTACTAAGTGCTGAGTTTAAGTCAAAACTTGCAATCAAACTTCTTATATAAAATTCTCCAAGCTCTAAACCTTTATCTAAAATATTAAAAAGCAATTTTTCTTGATGGTTGGCTACAAGCTCGGCTGGATCTTTTCCACCTTCAATTAAAACGACTTTTCCATCAATTTTAGCTAGACTTAGTAAGTGTGCTGAACGCACAGCTGCATTAAGCCCTGCATTATCATTATCAAAACATAAAATCACTCTTGCTTCAAATCGTTTGATTAAAGGTATATGGTGTTCTCCTAAAGCTGTTCCTAAAACTGCTACAGCATTTTTAAATCCTGCTTTATGAAAGGCTATAGCGTCCATATAACCCTCACAAATTATCATTTCTTTTTGTTTATAAATTGCATCTTTTGCTAAATTGAGTGCATAAAAAACGCGTGATTTATCAAAAAGTTTGCTTTGAGGTGAATTGACATATTTTGCCATATTTGTTTCATCTAAAGTTCTACCACCAAAACCTATGAGTAAATTTTTATGATCATAAATGCTAAAAGTAATGCGGTTGATAAAACTTGCATAAGCGCCATTTTCATTTTGTTTTATTGCACCTACTTCTAAAGCCTCTTCTTGAGTGATTTGCTCATTTTGTAAAAGTCTTAATGTTTCATTAGAGCTTGGTGCAAAGCCTAGTTCAAAAGTTCTAATATCTTCATCATTCAAGCCTCTTTTATAAAGATAAGCTAGAGCTTCTTTATTTTTAGCTAAATTTTGTTTATAAAAGGCATTAAGAGTAGGTAAAATGTGAATGATAGATTTTTTATTATCTTGTTTTTGTGAAGTGTAAGTGAGTGAAAAATTACTCCATGAAGCGACTTTTTCTACTGCTTCAACAAAGTTTAATTTTTCATAATCCATTACAAACTTAAAAACATTACCTCCAGCCTTGCATGCAAAACAATGATAAAATCCTTTAATAGAATTAATATGCATGCTAGGATTTTTATCATCATGAAAAGGACAAACGCATACATAGCCTGATCCTTGTTTTTTTACTTCAACATAATGAGCTATAATATCAACAATATCTGTTTTTTGTAAAAGTTGTTCTATACTTGCTTGTTCTATCATCTTTAAACCTTAAAGAAAATTATATAAGCATTTAGCTATAATTGTTATAAATTTGAAAGTTAAGTTGTAAGGTTATGGATTTTTTCTTTGTGGAATATCGCGATCCTTTATTTGGACTTATTGTTTTAGTGGCTTTGGTTTTTATTATCGCTAGTTCGCATTATATATGGAGAGTTTTTGCAAACAAAGATCAAAAAACCAAACTAAATCGTTTTGTAAAAAAATTTGAAATCAACTCCACACATCAACAAATTTTAAAAAATGCTAATTTAAGTATAGAAAATTTAAATTTTTTAGCTCAAATTTTTACTAAAAGTGGAGAATTTGAAAAAGCTGTGGGGATTTATATCATAGCTTTGCAAAAATCAAATGAGACAAGTCAAAAAGAATTTATATTTTTTTCATTAGCACAAGTTTATTTAAAAGCAGGATTTTTAGAGCGTAGTGTAGAAGCTTTGTTAAATGCATTAAAAATTAAAGCGCGCAATAAAGAAAGTTTAAAACTTTTAAAAATTGTATATTTAAAACTTAAAAATTATGATAAAGTTTTAGATGTCTTAGAATGTTTGTTTGAGCTTGGTGAAAATATATATGAAGAAAAAGCCTTGATAAAGGCTTTTAAAATTCAAGCAAATTCTAAAGAGCAAGAGCAAAAAGTCAAAGAAATTTTGGCTTTAAGTAAAGATAATGAATATGTTTTAAGATTTTGTTTTTTGCATTATAAGGATAAACTTACTCAAATGCCAAAATTTGAAAATGTCATTGATTTGCTTAATGAGTGCAAAAGTCCGCTTCATCTTGAAGATGAAAAGTATTGTGAGTTTTTTTATGCAAAAAATTTAAGTGCAAAATTCACTCCAATTACAAATCATAAATTAAAAATTTTAAAAATTTTAAACGATAATGGGCTAAGTGCAAATCTTGGCTTTACTTATGTGTGTAATAATTGTAAAAATCAAAGTCCTTTGTTTTTTTATCATTGTCCATTTTGCTATGAATTTGGAAAATGTGATATTTATTATGAGGTAAAAGCTTGAAAAATATTGAAATTTATACTGATGGTTCTTGTTTAAATAACCCTGGTTTTGGAGGGTGGGCTTATATTTTAACTTATAAAAATCACCAAAAAGAACAAAGTGGGGCATGTGAAAATACAACAAACAATCGTATGGAGTTAATGGCTATCATACAAGCTTTAAAAGCATTAAAAGAGCCATGCGAGATAAAATTATACACAGATTCAAATTTAATGGTGCAAAGTATTAATGAATGGCTTGAGGGCTGGATAAAAAAAGATTTTAAGGGTAAAAAAAATATTGATCTTTGGAAGGAGTATTTAAATGTGGCTAAAGATCATAAAATAACTGCCTTTTGGATTAAAGCACACAATGGCAATGAGTTAAATGAGCGTTGTGATGAGCTAGCAAGAAATGCAGCCTTAAAGCTCCAAGAAGAAAGGTTAATAAATGCTTAAAAAACTTCAAGAAAGACTAAACTATCATTTTAAAAATGAGCAATTGCTTATAGAGGCTTTAACGCATAAAAGTTATAAAAAGCCTTATAATAACGAAAGATTAGAGTTTTTAGGCGATGCAGTGATGGATTTAGTAGTAGGAGAGTTTTTGTTTTTTAAATTTCAAAAAGATTCAGAAGGAAATCTTTCTAAGCTTAGGGCAGCTTTGGTAAATGAAAAATCTTTCGCGACTTTAGCTCAAAAACTTGATCTTGGAGAATGCATTTTTATGTCTATAGCAGAAGAAAACAACAATGGGCGTAACAAGCCTTCTATACTTTCAGATGCTTTTGAGGCATTAATGGGAGCTTTGTATTTAGAAATAGGTTTTGAAAAAACCAAAGAAATAGCGTTAAGTTTGCTTAATGAGGTTTATCCGCATATTGATACACAAAGTTTGTTTAAAGATTACAAAACAAAACTTCAAGAAATCACACAAGCAAATATGGCAGGAACGCCTGAATATATAGTAGTAAAAGCTTTTGGACCTGATCATAAAAAACAATTTGAAATCTCAGTAAAAATTCAAGGCATAGAAGTAGCAAGATCAACAGCAGGTAGTAAAAAAGAAGCACAGCAACAATGTGCCAAAATTGCATTAGAAAAATTAGGAAAATTATGAATAGTTTTGGAGTAAGATTTAAATTTACAAGTTTTGGAGAATCTCATGGTTTAGCTATGGGTTGTGTTGTGGATGGTATGCCCGCAGGCGTTAAATTTGACTTTGATTTTTTACAAGATATGTTAGATAGAAGAAAACCAGGTCAAAATCAATTTAGCACCCCTAGAAAAGAAATGGATAAAGCTCAAGTTTTAAGTGGGGTTTTTAAAGGTTATACAACAGGAACTCCTATCAGTGTGCTAGTATATAATGAAAATACACACTCAAAAGATTATGAGAAAGATATTTTTCGTCCTGCTCATGCTGATTTTACTTATTATCATAAATATAGCATTAGAGATTATAGAGGTGGTGGAAGAGCTAGTGCTAGAGAAAGTGTAGCAAGAGTAGCAGCAGGAGCTATAGCTTGTATGCTTTTAAAAGAATTTGGTATAGAAGTAATGAGTGGAGTTTTTGGGGTAGGAGATATTGATAGTAAGCTTAGTAATGATGAGTTTGATTTTGACTATGCTAAAAATAGCGAAGTGTATGCTTTAGATAAAAATTTAGAACAAAAATTAAAAGATGAAATTTTAAAGGCTAAAAAGGGTAAAAATAGTATAGGGGCTAGGGTTTTTACAAGAGTTAAAAACCCTATCAAAGGCTTAGGGGAGCCTTTATATGATAAACTTGATGGTAAGCTTGCTTATGCAATTATGGGTATAAATGCAGTTAAAGCTGTAGAAATAGGAAGTGGCATTCAAAGCAGTTATATGTGCGGAAGCCAAAACAATGATGAGTTAAAAGATGGAGTTTTTTTAAGTAATCATAGTGGAGGAATATTAGGCGGAATTTCTAATGGGGATTTTATCGATATAAAAACATATTTTAAACCAACACCTTCTATATTTTTGCCCCAACAAACACAAAATATTCAAGGAGAAAACATTATATATGAGTTAAAAGGTAGGCATGATCCTTGTGTGGGTGTAAGAGGTAGTGTGGTGGTAAATGCTATGGTGGCTATATGTATGGCTGATGTTTTACTTTTAAACGCGAGTTCAAAATTATCAAGTTTGATTAAAATTTATAAATGAATTTTAATGCTTACTTAGTTATTATTTTGTTGTATTTAATAAAAAGGATTAAAGCATGAAAAAAAATATTGTTTTTTTTGAAGTAAGAGGTGGTAGCGATAAAGGTGAAGATGGACATAGAAAAGATACTATGCCTATGGTAAATGCTCTAAAAGAGCAAGGATGGAATGCTGAAGTGATCTTTTTTGAAGTAGAAAAAAAAGATGAAATTTATGAATATGTAAAAAACAATGCCGATGCTTATGTTTCTAGGATAAATCCAGGAAATTTAAAAGAAGAAAATGAATATTTTGATATGTTAAGAAAGCTTTGTGCAAATGGTGTTATAGGTATGCCTCATCCTGATGCTATGATAGGATATGGTGCTAAAGATGCATTAACTAAACTTAATAAAACTGCTTTGGTGCCTGAAGATACTTATGCATATTATGATATTAAAACTTTTAAAGAAAATTTCCCAAAAACTTTAGCAAAAGGAGAGAGGGTTTTAAAACAAAATCGTGGCTCAACAGGTGAGGGAATTTGGCGTGTAAGATTGATTGATGAACTACCAGCAGGAGCTACAAGCGTGCCTTTAAATGCAAAAATCAAATGTACAGAGGCTAAGGATAATCACACAGAAGAAAGAGAGCTTGGTGAATTTATGGACTTTTGTGAGCAATACATTGTAGGCGATAATGGTATGCTTGTAGATATGACTTTTTTACCGCGTATTAAAGAAGGTGAAATTAGAATTTTAATGCTTTATCATACTCCAATTTATGTAGTGCATAAAAAGCCTGCAGAAGGCGCTGATGCATTTTCTGCTACACTTTTTTCAGGTGCAAAATATAGATACGATGAGCCAAAAGATTGGCAAGAATTAGTTGATTGGTTTTTAGCAACCTTACCAGAAATTCGCTCAAAGCTTGGAAATTATGATATTCCTTTAATTTGGACAGCAGATTTTATCTTAGATACTGATGAAAATGGTAAAGATAAATATGTTTTAGGTGAGATTAACTGCTCTTGTGTAGGATTTACCTCTCCTGTTGAATTTGTTGAGCCTATTGCTAAAAAAGTTGCTCAAAATATCATCAATATCATAAGTCAAAATTAACCCTTGTTTAAAAACAGGGGTTAAAACCTACTATGCTTTTAACTATACTTTATATTATTGGAATTACTGTTGATGCTATGACAGGTGCCATTGCTGCTGGACGACATAAAATGGATCTTTTTGGAGTGATATTCATAGCACTTGTAACAGCAATTGGCGGAGGTTCGATTAGAGATATTTTACTTGATCATCATCCACTAACTTGGATTAAAACTCCTGAATATGTGATTTTAATTTGTGTTGCAGCTATGATTACAACAAAAATTGCTAAATATGTTATAAAACTCGAAAAATTATTTTTAGTTTTAGATGCTATAGGTTTAGTAGTTTTTAGTGTTTTGGGAGCTCAAATAGCAATACAAATGGGATATGGTTTTATAGTGGCTGTGAGTTCGGCTGTGATTACAGGTGTATTTGGTGGGATATTAAGGGATATATTGTGTGCTAGGATACCGCTTGTGTTTCAAAAAGAAATTTACGCAGGTGTAGCTATATTAACAGGTGCTTTGTATTATATACTGCATATTTTAGGGGTAAATGAATTGTGGGTGATTCTTGCTTCATTAATTGTAGGAACTATAGCTAGGCTTTTAGCGATATATTATGGTTTGTCCTTGCCTATATTTTCTTTCAAAGAAGAAGATAATAAATAGATTTACTAGAAGTCTTGTCAAAAAAGATTGATAGTGGTGACCCATACGAGACTCGAACTCGTGTTACCGCCGTGAAAGGGCGATGTCCTAACCGCTAGACGAATGGGCCAAAATATCAAATTAAGAGTTAAAATTATATCTTATTTACTTTAAAAATAACTTAATTATTTGATAAATCTTAAATAAAAATAGCCAAAAATACCAGAAGCTAGAGAAGCTAACAATATTGCAAGATTATCTACAAAATTGAATATATCACTTACCTCGTATGCAAGTGCATCTATGAAAAAACTCATGGTAAAACCAATACCTGTTAGTATGCAAACTCCATATAATTGCTTGAAATTTGAATCTTTTGGTAGTTTTGCAAGTTTAAATTTAATCGCCATATAAGCAAAACCAAAAACACCAAGTTGTTTTCCAATAAAAAGTCCTAAAAATATACCTAAACTAACACCGCTAAAAAGCATATGGGTTTGAATTTTAGAAAGATCTACACCTGCATTTGCAAATGCAAATAATGGAAGAATAATAAAAGCAATCCAAAATTTTAAACCATGTTCAATTTCTTCTAACATAGGATGGTTATTTTTAGTATTTATAGGGATAAAAAAAGCGGTGATGATACCAGCCAAAGTTGCATGGACGCCACTCTTTAAAACACTAAGCCAAAGCAATGCGCCTAATATATAGTAAAAAGACTTTCTTTCGTTGCCTAAACGATTAAGTATAAATAAGCCTACTATACAACAAAATGCAACAAAAAACGCTAAAGTAGAAAGCTCACTTGTATAAAATATTGCAATGATTAAAATGGCACCTACATCATCAAAAATAGCCAAAGAAACTAAAAAAATTTTTAATGAACTTGGAATGCGATGTTTTAGCATAGCTAGTATTACTAATGCAAAAGCAGTATCGGTAGCTGTGGGTATAGCCCAACCTTTTAAAACATAGGCATCATTAAAATTTATAATACAAAAAATTAATGCAGGGACAACTATACCGCCTATAGCGGCCATTAAAGGTAAGGTAATATTACTAAGAGTTTTAAATTCCCCTTGTGTAAATTCTTTTTTTAGTTCAAGTCCTATAGCAAAGAAAAAAATAGCAATAAGTCCATCATTAATCCACAATAAAGATGGCTTAAAGAGCTCCCATGTTCCAACTTTTAAACCCATTTCTACACTAAGAAAATCCATATAGTGTTCGCCATATGGACTATTTTTTAGTATAAGAGCAAAGATTGTTGCTCCTAAAAGCAATAGTCCTCCTAGAATTTCAATGGATACCAAATTTTGAAAATTCCTTAATTTCATTTTGTGGATCCATAAACAATTTTTAAGTAAAAGTATCCAACAACAGCACTTAATAAAGACGCTATTAGTATAGCAAGTTTGTCAGAATATGCAAAAATATCGCTATTTTGATAGGCAAGTCCATCTATGAAAAAACTCATGGTAAAACCAATACCTGTTAGTATGCAAACTCCATATAGTTGTTTAAAATTTACATTTTGAGGAAGTTTTGCTAAGCCCAATTTGATGCTTATAAAAGAAAACAAAAACACTCCAATTTGTTTTCCTAAAAATAAACCCAAAATAATTCCCATGCTTACTGATGAAAATATATAACTTGGATCCATATCTTTTAAATCCACTCCAGCATTTGCAAAGGCAAAAATAGGTAAGATAAAATAACTTACCCAAGGAGCTAAATCATGCTCAATTTCTTTTAAAAATGATTTACCACTTTTTGTTTGAAGTGGTATAAATAAAGCTGTTATTACACCAGCCAAAGTCGCATGTACTCCACTTTTTAACATGCTTATCCAAAATACTATTGCTATGATAATGTAAAAAGATTTTTTAGTTACATGAAAATGATTTAATAAATAAAGTGCTAGCATACAAACTAAAGCAGCAATCATAGCAAATACTGAAAGTTCGCTTGTGTAAAATAAAGCTATAACTATGATGGCGCCTAAGTCATCAAAAATTGCCAAAGAAAGCAAGAAAAGTTTTAGCGAAGCGGGTACTTTTTTACCTAAAAGCATTAAAATTCCTACCGCAAAAGCCACATCGGTAGCTGTTGGTATAGCCCAACCTTGTAGAGCAAAAGAGTCTTTATAATTAAAAAAAGCAAAGATTAAAGCAGGGACTATCATACCTCCAAGAGCAGCAAAAACAGGTAAAGACATAGCTTTAATGCTATTAAGTTGTCCTTTTGTAACTTCGTATTTTAGTTCAAGTCCTATAGCAAAGAAAAAAATAGCAATAAGTCCATCATTAATCCACAATAATAAAGGTTTAAAAATTTCTAAACTTCCTGCTTGAAAACCAAAAGGAATATTTAAAAAATTTGTATATTGATCAGTTAATGAGCTATTTTGTAAAATTAATGCAAGAGCAGTAAAAAATATTAGTAAAACACCAGGAAATGTTTCGCTTTTAATAAGAGCGTGAATTCTACGCATAAATACAGCCTTTTATTTTTAATTTAAAATATTATTTTAACATAAAAAGGCTATATTTATAAGGTTTGTAAATAAAAACTACTTATTTACACTGGTATAACGCGTATATTAGGGCTAAGTTCTTCTTGTAATATGTTTTCTATAGCATATAAAGTTGCCCCACTACCACTTGAACATCCACTGCAAGCACCAAGGTAACGAATATACACATCAATATTATTACTTTCGCTTTTTTGTATATCAATCACTTCTAAATCCCCGCCATCTCCATGCAACATAGGACGCACATCACTATCTAAAACAGACTCTACAGCTTTTAATTGTTTGACCATAGTCATATCATCAAAAGCTATATCTGTTTTACTTTGATTTTTTAGTTTTTCTCTTTCCATTTCAGCTCTTGTTTCGGCTAAAATATCTACAAGATAATAATCTTTTTTCTCATGACCTCCAGCTTTTATACAGGATTTACAAAAAGCTCCAGCTTTTGTATATTGAGTGATTTCTTCTACACTTTTTAAATCATTTAATCTTATAACTTCTTTTATAGTTCCAAGACTAACTCTAGCGCATTCACAAACTATAATTTGATCTTCAAAATCCTCAGGATTAACCCCCTTATAATGTGCTGCGGCTTGTTTGATAACATCATAAGCCATAACAGAACAATGCATTTTTTGAGGTGGCACAGCAGGAGTTTGAGGATTATCTCTCATAGCAAATTCAACATCTAAATTTGTTATTTTAACAGCTTCATCCACTGTTTTTCCTATGCAAAGTTCAGCCATAGTATCACTACTTGCAATAGCAGTGCCACAGCCAAAACTTTTAAATTTAGCATCTATTATTTTATCTGTTTTTTCATCTACCAACCAATAAAGTCTAACAGCATCGCCACAGCTTTCAGCTCCAAAATCAGCAATAATTAATTTTGCATTAGTTTTTTTTGCATCATCTTGTGTTAGTTCGCCCATATATTTTGGATTATTCATTCTATCTTGAACTTTTTGGGAATACTCATCCCAAATAGAACCGCCTATTAAACTATTTTTTCCCATTATTTATCCTTTATACGCATAAGTACTTGATATAGCTCTAAGTCTTTGAGTAGCTTTTTTTATTTGTTCAGCAGCATAATCTATTTCATCTTCAGTGTTAAATCTTGATAAAGAAAGTCTTAAAGCAGTATGTGCTAAATCATTATCTGCACCAATTGCTTCCATGATAGGATTGCTTTCTAATGCTTCGCTAGCACAAGCTGATCCTGTGCTTGCCGCTATGCCATTTTTATTTAAATCCCAAAGCATAGCTTCGCCTTCAACGCCTTTTATACTTGCTAAAACAGTATTAGGAACCCTTCTTGATCTATCTCCCACTACACTAGTATCTGGTATAGTTAAGATTAAATCTTCTAATTTATCTCTTAATCTTCTAATGTGAGAATTTTCAAAATCAAGCATAGTATTTGCAATCCTTAAAGCTTCTGCCATAGCTATAATATAAGGAACATTTAAAGTTCCACTTCTTCTTCCACCCATATGCTCACCACCATGTAACAATGGAGTTAATTTTAATCCTTTTTTTATGAATAATCCCCCAATACCTTTTGGACCATGAAATTTATGGGCAGAAAAAGATGCAAAATCAACGCCTACTTTTGTTAAATTTACTTTTATTTTTCCTACTGCTTGAGTAGCATCAGTATGGAATAAGGCACCATATTCGTGTGCAACTTGAGCCATTTCTTCGATAGGAAAAATCATACCTGTTTCATTATTTGCCCACATAATACTAACTAAGGCAGTTTTATCTGAAATAGCTTCTTTTAGATCTTTTACACTACAAACGCCTTCATGATCAACCCCAAGTTCTATAACCTTAACTCCTAAAGATTTTAAAAACATAGCACAAGCTGCAACTGCAGGATGTTCTACGCTAGAAATGATTATCTCGTTTTTATTGCTATTTAAAATTCTATCAAAATATACACCTTTTAATACCCAGTTAATACTTTCGGTAGCGCATGAAGTTATAACTATGTCATCTAAATCACTTGCCCCAAGCCCTGTGTAAAGTTTATCCATGGCTTCTTTTAATGCAGGATGAGTTGCACTACCCCATTGATGAAGACTATTTGGATTTCCATATTGCTCTTTTAAAAAAGGTTTCATCAGTTCATAAGCTTCTGGTGCAAGTTGAGTTGTTGCGTTATTGTCTAAATATACTTTCAAAATATTCTCCTTTAATTAGGATATTTTTTATCTTTTTTGTTAATATACACTAAGATATTAAATTTAACTTTAAATTATAATAAATTTAACTTGTGTAAAAATAATATTATTTTAGCACAAGTTTAAGCCATAGCGTTTAAATA